>NZ_JBBNGE010000011.1:0-86861 GCF_040095255.1 Segatella sinensis
ATACGATGGTACCGAATGCAGTGCTATGATGGTACCGATTCATGCGCTACAGTGGTACCGATTCGCCGATACTGTCATTTTATTTGTTTTTTAAATGCAACACTAAGATAAGTGAAATTTCTGACAGGACATAATCATGAGCAACTTATTGTTGCTCAGGTGCTTATAAAAAATATTAAATTATAGTGTTGCGGAAATAAGGAAAAAATGAAAAGAACTATAATTTACGTATTCGGTCCTAAGCGCCTTTCACCTCAGTATTCTTCCAATACAGAGTTGAAACTGCAGGAAGGTGGCTGGCTTAAGATTGGTCAGACTTCAGAAGAAAACGACAATATTGACAAATGGGAATCTGCTATGGTAAGAATCAATCAGGAAGTGCGTACAGGTATCCCAGAGGTTTGTCAGTTGTTTGAAGTTTTTGAATATCCTGAGCAAACAGGAAAAACAGATGATACTGTCAGAAGTTTATTAACTGATGATATCTATAATCTAGAATGCTCAAAAGTCCATAATCAGAACATTGATAAATACGAAATTAGAGCTGGTCATGAGTTTGTTTATGGCGTAACAAGAAGCCAAGTGCTGAATGCCATAGCCAAGTTTGAGCGTAATCTGATTTTAGATAATTACGGCAAAGAAGGGTTCGACAACCTGATGCAGATGATAAAAGACAACAATAGCGGAGATTCACCGCTTGAGATTAACCAAGACATGGATTCTTCTGCAGAGATTTCAACAAACAAGAAATCAGAGTGGTGTGATAATCTTTGGAACAGTGTCATTGACAAAATCAAGAGCACTATTGGCTCCTCTATCAGCAATCCAAAGGGCAGACCATACATTAACTTCAATTCTCCGAGACGCAAAGATTTCTTCTATGACTGTGGCTACAGCGTTCGTTATGGCATTACCACCGTAACAATCAGTACGCTTAATGGTGAACATGCAAAAAAACAAATGGATGAATTTATAGCCAAGAATGATGTCCTCACCCAATTACCAAACCTGAAGCTTAAACAAGGAACTAAGCAGAAGAACAAATGGGCATGGCTTATTACAGACACTTTGGACAAAACAGATGACGAGTTGGTGAATTGGTTTGCTGATACCATCTTAAAGTTTTATAGCATATTTGAAAATATAGAGGGTCAGTAAAATAACTATTTAATTTAACGACTCTATTCAAAGAACAATTTAACAAGTAGCCCTCTTTTCAAACAGACGCTAATTCAATAATCAAGCGCCAATACTTTTTTTTAAAATATTGGCGTTTTTTTTTTGAAATTTTCCCTTCATATTACTATATTATAAAGGTATAACCAAAAAGAAAGAATAAAATGGCAAATAAAATGTCTTTATGTATCATCAAATACACCTATACTCGATATGTAGGGGTGGATATCGAAAAATGTACTCGGGGACTATTCGAGTATGTGAAGGAAGAGTTTGGGGAGTTTCAACCACAAATGTCAGAGCCTGGAACTATACCTGATATGCCAGACTATTTGGATATCCTGCTCTGCAAAAAGGACGGAAGTATCTTCTACGAAATGAATATCCAAAGACGTGCCATCAACATCCCGCTCGACTTTCAGATGGAAGGATTGGTCCTGGAAATCAATATCACCAACTGTGATGGTACAAAATACAAGAAGACACACCAATTCTGAAAATAGCCATCCTATGACATACGAAGAATTCAAGCAATTGGCAGAACATCCACAGCATCGGAATGTTCCTGCCATCTTCAAGCTCGAAGTTTTAGAAACGGAAGAGCTGGAGGAGAAAAAGCGTTCACATTATCCGAAATACAAGGTGAACACCTATTGTCCGCAAGCCTTCACCACAACTCTGGAGGAGGCAGAGAGACTGATGCACCAGGATGTCCTTTACCGCAAGAAGATGAAGGAGGAAGACGACTATCCGCTGGATACCTTCTGCTATTATATCTCGGAGATTCCGCTGGGACTGTTGCACTACGACCGGGAATGTCTTTCGGAAAGGGTGTATGATGGGGAAGGAAAACTGATCGACCGGTCTTACTGCTGTTCGCGTTTCAGCATTTACTATCCCGGAGTCTGCGATTTGCCTGCATACGACCGTCATCCTGACGAGACCTTCCGAGGCAGAAGCGCTGAACAGATCAGATTCCAGAAGGGTGACATCGTGGAAGTATATCGTGGCGATGAGGTGAAACTTGCCATCGTCGTCGGTACTCCGCTTACCACCGAATGGATCTGGGAGAGAAACCAGGCTGCCAAGGATAAACGAGGATTGGATGAACTGCCATACGATGAAACGGATGACAGCTATACCGTGATAGATGGTCCCGGCTACGAATACCACGACCATGTTCCGTCGCTGTATGTCTTCGCCCCTCACTATCATGTGCCGCTCTATCTTCAGAGACGATTCAAGGGGTATCTGGAGAAGGCAGAGAAGAAGCAGAAAGAAGAGGAGGAGAAAGACAGAATCTTCCGCCAGGCTCACGATTGCAGCTACAGCAACAAGGAACAAATAGAAAAATCTGAAAAGTGCGGCTGTTTCTTCTGCGGCGAAATCTTCTCGCCATCCGAAATCACGGATTACCTCCCTGATGAGCCGCCTACAGCTGAATGTCCCTTCTGCCATACCGACTCCATAATAGGTGATGCCTCCGGCTTCCCCATCACCAAGGATTTCTTAAAGAAAATGAAGAAGAGATGGTTCTAAGCAAAATAAGGAAAATCGCCCTAAGATGAGACTTCCATCCATCATACCGTCAGGAGACTGTAAATCCATGAAGTTAGCACATAAAAACGGGTACACTATACCAAAATTAAAAAAATCTTTTAATTTACTTGGCTATTTAGAGAAAAAAGCGTATTTTTGCTGCTGTAAATTGATGAATGTTTTTAAAAAGGAGTAAGTATGAATACATTAGCAATAAACGAACCTCAATTGCTGGTAACAGTATCAGATCCAGCAATGCTGACAAAATTGAAGAACGCTATCAAAATGCTGAATGGCGTTAGTTCTATTTCTGTCATGAAACCAAAGAAAACAGATCTTGAACTTGCCGAAGAAGACAAGGAGAAAGGCAGAGTTACCCATTGGAATTCTGTTGATGAAATGTTTGATACTATCTTAGGAGAATAATGTATAAACTTGATACAACCAAGAAATTTGACAAAGCTTTAAAGCTTTGCAAAAAGCGCGGCTACCCCATAGAAGACCTACGAAAAGCCATAACCATTCTGGTAGAAAAAGGATGCCTGCCGAAAGAATACAAGCCACATATTCTTCACGGAAACCACGAAGGCGAATGGGAGGCTCATATAAATCCAGATTGGCTGCTGATATGGGAACAGAATGATGAGGAGTTAACACTCCTCATGCTAACTACAGGCACACATTCCGACGTTTTTGGTAAAACAAGAAGATAATATAAAATATAAATCCCCAACCTGTTGAAGTTTGCAGATTGGGGATTTACATTTCCTGAAACTCCATTAAAACCAAATAAGACAATGTCTCATGGGGACAGTATCAGTTTTGAAACGGACATTAAATCTATAACTTACTTCTTTTCTTCCAGATGCTTCTTCACGGCATCCTCGATATCAGCCTTGTAATTCAAGCCGTAGAGGCGGTAGAGATCCTGCATGTGGAGCATTCTTGGGAAGAAGTTCTCCAGGTTGCGCTTATCCTTGGCAGTCCACTGAACCTCAGAAAGGGCGGCAAGTCTTGGCAACAACTCCCACTCCATCTTCTCGGCATCCTTTACCCACTCGGTCCAGATACAACCCTCAGCACCGATGATGTTCTGCTGCTCGGCAGGAGTCAACTTATCAGAGCAAGGATCCAGATCATATACCCGCTGGATGCTTGGAATACCCTCTATCTTGTTGATGCGAGGATTGCTGAAATAGAAATTCGAAATAGGAGCCACGATGGTTGGATGACCTTCACGGGCTGAACGGATGCTGGCATTCACACTGGTCCAACCGCAAACGATGATGTCCTTGGATGGAGTTCCTTCCAGAATCTCATCCCAACCCATCATCTTTCTGCCACGGTTTCTGATCTGCTTCTCTATCTCTCCCATAAACCAGGTCTGGAGCTGCTCCTCCTTGCTGTGCTTAGGAAGTTCCTGAATGCCGAGCTCTGCAATCTTCTTCTGACAGTTCTCGCAAACCTTCCAACGGTTCTTTGGACACTCGTCGCCACCAATATGAATATACTCTGATGGGAAAATATCCATAATCTCATCCATCACGTCCTTGGCAAACTGAAGGGTCTGAGCCTTGCCGGCACACAATACATCCTCGAAAACACCAAAACGGGTAGCTACCTCGTAAGGACCACCGGTACAGCCCAACTCCGGATAAGATGCCAGGGCTGCCAGCATGTGACCCGGCATATCCACCTCCGGAATCACGGTGATGTATCTGTCGGCAGCATACTTCACGATTTCGCGTGCTTCCTCCTGGGTATAATAACCTGATACGGGAACACCATCAAACTCGTTTTTGTTGGTTGGCAGGATGGTCTCCTTGCGCTTGGAACCAATCTGGGTAAGCATCGGATACTTCTTGATTTCAAGACGCCAGCCCTGATCCTCGGTAAGATGCCAGTGGAAATAATTGATGTTGTGCATCGCAAAGACATCAATCAACTTCTTGAGATAAGGTACGCTGAAATAATGACGGCCCACATCAATCATGAATGCACGATAGGCAAAGCGGGGAGCATCGGTAACCTCGGCAGCAGGAAGAGAAACGCTCTTCACATTCTTGGTGATAGGCAATGCCTTCATCACACTCTGGATGCCATAGAAGATACCTACATGAGAGGTGGCAGAAATGGTGATGCCATTCTTGTTGACCACCAGAGAATAAGCCTCAGACCGGGTATCACCAGTATTCAGCGCCAGACGAATTTGCTTCTTCTCCTGCCTGTTGGTAGTCTTTACCTCGATACCGGTTACCTCCTTGATATGAGATGCCAGGAACCCGGCATCCTTCTTCTGCTTCTCATCTCCAGCAGCATAATAGATTGTAGTTTTGGCAGTGATGCGGAAAGGAGCGCTACTCATCTCCTTGACTTGCTGAGGCAATGGAACAATCTGCCAACTGCCCATGTTCACATCCTTGGCTGATAATGAAAGGCTAGCCAAAAAAGCCATAGTTAGAATGATTCTTCGTATCATAATTTTGAATGAATAGGTTTTAAATCACTGCAAAATTACGATTTTATACCGAAAGTACGGCATAATTTGAAGAAAAGCATCCTTCACTATGGCTTTTTTAACCTATTTTGGGTCTGGAAACTGCCAGATGACGGTTTCTAGAACAGATTCACGATGCGGTCGATGTCAACCGAAAGTCCCACAGAGAAGGTGCGGCCGGTGGTCATCGCCGAACTCCAATAATACTTCTCTGGTGTATAATCGAAGAGATTATCTACCGTGAAGTTCAGATTGACGGCATCCAGGAATCGCTGCTGAAGCGTGAACTTCCACAACTGATAACTGCTGTCATGCTTCTTGATGTTCGTATCTGGAGAGGACAGGTATCTGCCTGACAGAGCGGCATTGATGCGATAGAACGAACAGAGCTGGCGATCGTAGTCGAGACGCCAGGTAGCTGAATGCGGACGAGGCTGGGAGAACTGGGAATCTACACTTCTGCCACCCACATGGAGATAGCTGTAGTCGAGTTTCACACCGAGTCCCATATCCGAACGGTACTGGGCACTGAAGTCGATGCCGCTCACCTCCACTCCATCCTCGTTGCAATAACGGGAAGCCACATCCGGCTGACCGGTTCCCGGGGTATAATCGGCATAATCCTCAGTAGTGATGCGCTTATCATATTTATTATAATAGCCCATTAGGGTAAGGCTATACTGACCGGTCAAGATGCCTGCATTCTTCACCCTGCCGGTATGCTCCAGCGCCAGGTTGAAGTTGTCGCTCTTCTCCGGCTTCAGATCCGGATTGCCGTAAATCATCTGCATACCCGCCATATCAAAGTTCATATACATCTCCTTGAGGGTTGGGGCACGGAATCCGCCGGCATAGTTGGCACGGATGGAAAAGCCCTTCCACTTGGTCATCAGAGCCAGACGACCGGTAGTGGCATGCTGGCTGGATGCAGAGAAGTAATCATGACGAAGACTTGCCACGATGTTCAACCACAGCAAAGGATTGTAATCGAACTGGGCGAAGGCATCGTATGAGTTCTGAGTCTTGGAACCATTGTTGGCAAACTGATAGGTGGTGAGATAATCGTTCAGGAAATCAGCACCTGCCGTCAATGTGTTCTTGCCGAAGATATGGGAATAGAGGGCACGGACGGTGTTCTGACGGTTGGTATAATCGTGGTCGTGAGTGCGCTCATTATTCACGAATCGGGTCTTGTCATACTGGTCGAATCCGTAAGAAATCTCCAGGTTATCATTCTCCGAGAGATTCATCACCGTCTTCAGTCCGGCAGAATAATCCATGTAATGATCATCATAGTTGCTGCGCTTGCTGATACGATTGAAATAACCGCCACGACCTATCAGTTTTATCTTATCAGAAAGCTTGTAGGTAAGACGCTCCTTCACATTGAAGGTCTCTCCACCATAGATATGGAGGATGTTGGATTCTGTATCGAAAGGACTGGTGAGCTGAACCTCATCCGATGTGGTGCGCTGGATGCTGGTCTGCGAATTCCATTTTCCGGCATTGAAGCTGAAGCTTCCACCGTGGCGCCACTCCTTGTTGAAGTCGTCATAGCGGGTATTGACATTGGCAGTCCAAGGCTCACTGTTTTCACGGGAGATGATGTTGATGACTCCGGCTACGGCATTGGCACCATAGAGCGCCGAAGCTGCACCCTTTACTATCTCGATACGTCCTACATTATCCAAGTTCAGACGACTATAATCAACATTATCCATGGTTTCACCAGCCAATCGCTCACCATCTACGAGGAAGAGCACGGCGTTTCCACCGAAACCATTCATGTTGAGAGAAGTCTCCTGATTCATGGCATAGCCGAATTCCAGACCCGGCATCTGCTCGGTGAGGAGGTCCTGGATATTGGTAGCATCAACTATCTTGATATCATTGGCGGTAATCAGACGGGTTACCACAGGAGCATCCTTCAGCGCCTTCGGAGTTCGGGTTGCGGTAACCACCACCTGATTGAGGGCTGTAGCATCCGGTTGAAGGCGAAGCACATGCTGCTCACCTTTTCTCTCATCCGCTTTCAGTACGAAAGTCTGAGTCTGATAGCCCACAAAGCTCACCTTCACTCTCACCGCTCCATCCTTGCTGTAAGGAATGCGGAAATATCCATCTTCATCAGTGGTTACTCCTCCCTTGGCATTCACCATCTGGACGGTGGCACCCGCCAAAGGTGCGCCCGAATCATCGAGCACTCTACCCACGACATCGCCCTGGGTTTCAGCTTTCAGATTCAGGCACAATCCGCAGAGGATCAGGAATAGTGCGAATATCTTTTGCTTCATCGAATTATATCAAAGTTTATCCTGAAACAATCCTTTTATTTTGTACAAACAAACTTAGCAATCATCGGCATAGGCATCTTGCCATACTGTATTGAGTAGTTGACAGTCAGCGTTTTGTCCTTCAAAGTACCCTGCAAGGTTACAGTGTAGTTCTTCTCAGCACCATTCACGGTAACAGTACCGGCATAGTTTTCCTGAGCGAATGCATAAGCACCATTGGAACCAGAAACCTTTACAGCAGGAACCTCCAGAGCAGGAAGAGCCATCATGCCCTCGCCGCAAGCAGGTAAGGTAACCTTGACGGTAGCATCATCAATAGCCTCAATCTTCATAGTAACATTATCGTATGTAGAAGCCTCGCCCATTACGGTCATATCCAGAGAGCTGGTGTATGAACCGGCAATCTCCTTGGCAGCTGCCACAGTATCATTATCATCATCACTGCTGCAAGAGCTGAATGCTACACACATAGAAACCAAAGCCAACATCATGGCCATCATTGTCTTAAACTTTTTCATTTTTCTTATTTTTCTTTTAGTTACAATAATATTTTCTGTTCAAGGGGATTTGCAATCCCCGTTTCCTGTTCAAGGGGATTTGTAATCCCCGTTTTCTGTTTAAGGAGATTTGCAATCCCCGCTTATTTATCTTCCGGAACATAGATGATTTCGCCATTCTCCAGCTGGTAAGCGATGCCCACCTTCTTTCCCTTGTTACCAGATTTATTGCTCTGGTCTTCAGAAGGAGTATAGCGATTTATCTTTTCACCATCCTTGGTAATGATTTCCATATTCTCCTTGCCAGGGTTCTTCACCATCGTGAAGTTATCCTTGCTGAACATTTCCGTCATATTATAGCGCGAAACGAGGGCTACCATCAGGGCGAGGGCAAATACCATCGCCACATCGAAGAGGTTGCTCACTACGCTCATCGGATCATCATCCTCGCCATCATGCGAGAGACGACTTCTACGTCTTTGTCTCATAAATTCTTACTATTGAATTCTTCACTCTTCGTTATTCACTCTTCATTTACAAGGTCTGCCATAAACTCAAGGTTACTCATATCCTCGGTGTACCAGCGGTTCTTGGTCTGCTTGGTTACGAAACCGATGGCTGCAGAAAACAATCCTACTACGGTGGTAGCGAAAGCCACCTGCATATTGTAAGCCATCGAAGCAATATCACCGGTAGAAAGACCTACCAGGGCAGGCCCCATCGGAATCAAGGTACCCATCAAACCGAGCATCGGACCCATCTTCAGAAGTGTAGAAGGGAGAGAAAGATCCTTCTCAACAAACTGGGCATACTGGTCGAGAATGCGGTTCACCTGCGCCTTGCTCTGACGGTTGTCCACGAGTTTCTTCATATAGGAAACGATGACAGCCTGCTTGTTCTTCGGCAAGCGTTCGCCCAAGGTATCGATATTCTCGAGCTTCAGGGTGTTCATCTGTTCACGAATCTCCGCACCCGACTTGCGCTTTACAAGATACTGTCCGAAGAAACCTCCGAGGAGCAGCAAGGCTCTGAGGAAGAAGAAAATCAACAAAATAATCACAGGAACCAGCATGCCTGTGGAAATCCAAAACAATACGTCTGATATGTAATTCATCTTTATTTTATAATGTTAAGTGTTGAATGTTAAATGTTAAGTTGGGGCTTGCGCCTTTATAACTTTTGGGATAAGCGCTGCATCTTGATGCGATAGCAGCCCCATCCGATAGCCATTCCTACGATGACGATGGCGATGACGCCGAGAAGCGAGAGGGCATCGAAACTATTGAATCCTGCCACGGCTGTCCTGCCATTCACCGTACCGATGATGCCCATCAATCCGAGCAGCACCTCTACCAGGAAGAGCAGTTCCAAGCGGATTGGTCGCTCCGGCAAGAGCCATCTCAAACCGTAGGTGAATACCGGAGTCAAGACCAGCAGCACTACGGCAAGCACCCAGGCTACCACCTGGAACGATACACCGGGAAGCAGGAAGATGGTCATCACCAGAACACTAAACAGCACTGGGAAAACCAGCAAACCCGGGAAGTATTTCAGGAAGATGAAGAACATCCATTTGCGGCGGCTCACATGTTCCGAAGTCTTCAGATCTACGTGGTGCACACAGAAAAGCATCGTGAGTGCCACGTCGATACTCAGCAGCACCGCCATATCGAGCATCAGCTTCTGGTCGGCTATCCAGGCCGCAATCTGCGTCTTCGACTGCTCGATGGCGAATGGCCAGGTCATTCCCACGAAGAAGGCTACGAGCACCGAGATGATCATAATCTCCTTCACTCCGTGGAAGGTCTGCTTCAGCACAAAACTGAAGCAAACCAATATCATCATTACTAAAACTAATGTCTCCACTTTTTTTTAAAATGTTGAATGTTAAATGTTGAATGTTGAATTATTCTTCATTGTTAAGTGTTGAATTATTCTTCACTCATCATTTTGCGACGACGTCGCAAATATATCGCGAGCACAACGAACGCTACGATGACGATGACACCTACAACGATGCCGCTCACCACAGTGGTGGTCTTCTGAGCATCCTCATTCAGCGTCTCCTTCTTCATCACCATACCCTTGTCGCTGCTGTTCTTCGCAGCCTCAGCATCACGGATCTGCTCTACATTCTGCTGATATTCCTTGGCAGAAGCAGCATCGGTCTTGCTGGCGATATAGTTGCGCAGCTTGGCATTATCGCAGACGAAACCGGAGCATGAAGGCTTATACTTGTTCACGGTCTCGGTATGAAGCTTGGCAATGTCCTTGAGCTGCTGAGGAGTAGCCTTCCACATTCCCTTGCGGGCACTCTCCATCATCACGGCGGTCATCTCCATCAGCGCTGCCGGATTCTGCTTGTCGAAGAACTCCTTGGTTCCGAGATGGTACTTGTCCTTGACATATACATTATATATCTCGTCCCACATCTCCTTGTCGATTGCCTTTGGCTTCATCACATTCCAGCCGTAGGTATTGGTTACGATTTCGGCGAATGTGCTGGCGCTGCTGGCTCCACCCTTCATCTTCTCCTTGATATAGGCAGGATTGAAGATGGTGGTTCTGCCCTCGATACCGATAGCCTCCTTCACCTCCTGCATTCTCATATTGCTATGGTTGCGATAGTCGGCGAGATAAGCATCCGGATCCTTACCGGTCACGTTGCGCACAGCAAGGTTCATACCTCCCATAAACTCATATACGTGGTCGAGACTCAAAGCACCCCAAGTGTTGCTCTGTCGTGGCTGAACTACCACATCGGTACGGGTCAGCGCTGCCTCGAAAGCAGCCTTGCGAACGGTCTCCCAGTTCTTCTCATCACCATAGTAGGCACCCATATTGTTCAGATAGACCTCGGCAATCAGACTCTCCTTATCCCAGCGATCGCCTGCGGTTACCATCTCCTGGATACCGGTACCATAGTTGCCGTTTACGCCACCAAAGACACGATACATACTCACCTCGCGTGCCTCCTTTGGCGACATGCCCTTCTCTACGAGCACTCTTTCGGATTCGGTAACACCAGCTTTCACCAGGTTGTCGTACTTATCACCCTTGGCATTTGCCGCCAGCTCTATCGCCTTGTTGATGAGGAAGAGACGGGATGCTGCCAGGTCGCGGAGCTGACCGGAAGTCTGAACTACGACATCGATGCGAGGACGGCCCAACTGCTTGGATGGGATGAGACGCAGATCGGTAACACGACCGAAGGCATCTCTTACCGGTTCAACACCGAGCATATAGAGAATCTGGGCGATGGTAGCGCCCTCTGTTTCGATAAACTCGCTGCTCCAGAGCGTATAGCTCACCTTACGAGGATATTCACCCTTATGTCGCTCGCAATACATCTTGATGGTATTGTCGCAAAGTTCCTTCGCCTTCTCCCAGGCATCCTCCGAAGGTGTATTCTCCACATTGATGGAGAAGAGGTTTCTACCGGTAGGCAGAGTGTTCGGATTCACAATCAGATCACCACCTGGAGATGGGGCGGTAAAGCCGCCATTCAGGGCATTCATCAGAGAAGACATCTCGTTGAGCGGACTCTGACGGAGCGCCTCCGAATACTTGCCCACATTCTGCAAGGCATGCTCTATGGTAGTGATAGCCTGAGCCAGATGAATCTGCTGACGGGTATATTTAGGTGCTTTCGACATCATCATACCCTTATCTTTAGAAGATTTCTGAGATGCTTTGCCCTTGCCGGCTTTCGCCATCTTCGCCTTTTTCAAATCCTCCTGATACCATTTCTGTCCCTTCTTGATAGCTTCCATCATCTTGTCAGGGAAGCGACCGGTCTGTTCCATCTTCTCAAAAGCCTCACGACTCATCTGCGGAATCTTCTTCTTATGAGAAACCTTGGCAGCACGGAGTTCGCTTACCGTACGGTGGTCCACCTTCTTCGGCTTCGCCTCCTTCGCTCCACCCATCTGGTCTGCCATCTGCATCATCATCTGGATAGGATCCGGAGCTGCCTGCATCGCCTCAACCTTGCGAGCCATCTGGAGTTCGGCAGGAGTGATTCCTACATAACGGCAGATGTATTCATCAGAAACCGAGGCTGAACCCAGAAGCTGGGTCACGGTATTGCGTGCCTTGCTCAGATAGAGACGGTCGAAAAGCTGCTTATGCTTCTCCACACCCTCCTGAACACGACCTTTCAACTTATCTACTGCCAGCATTCCGTAGGCAATAGGATCTGTAGCCATCGCATAGACACTGGTGCGGACATCATCATTATCGTATGGCACACCCAGAGTATAGAGCTTGCCGGTAATCTTCTCGTTTGCCAACTCTTCTGCATAGTTCTCTACTCTCGCAATTTCATCTGCAGAATAAGGCTTGTTCATCTGCTTGGCATCGAGCCCCAGTTCTCGGGCGATTCCCATCTTCACGGTCAGCGCCTTCACCTTGAGCGACTGTTCGGCAGATGCCTTCTTCTCGTATGACTGGATGGCATCGCTCAACTGCTTATAGGTCTGTCGCAATTCGCTCTCCTTGAAAGGAGGAGTGAGATAGCTCTGGGTCTGGGCATAGGTGCGGCGCTTGGCAATCATCGCCTCGCCCACATTGCCAATGGTATATATATAAAGATGTGGAACCACACCAATCAATCGGTCACTCCAGTCGTTGCTGCCGAGTGCCACCTGCTTTCTCGGGGTATATTCCAGCGAACCGTGGGTTCCGAAATGGATGAGTGCATCGGCACTGAAACCATAACGTGCCCAGAGATAAGAGGCAACATAGGTGTAAGGAGGTGCCTGGTCGGTGCCATGCACAATCTTGAAGGAGTCGCCTCCCACGCCTGCCATCACCTGTGGAAGCAATGCCACATTGCCGAACTGCAGTCTTGCCACCGCCAGCTTACCGTCATCGGTAGCCATATATTTGCCTGGGAAGGAACCATAGAGCTGATTCATCTCCTTGATCATTTTCTTAGACAAAGCCTTCTGGGTCCAACCTGCAAACTGCTGGGCGGTAACCAGGGCAGGATGTCCCAACTGGAGGAATTGGGTATAGGCACCCTCGGCATAGGTTCCGAAGACGGCACCCTGAGCCTGAATCATCTTTGCCAGTTCCTGAGGATTGGCTGGCAACTTGCCTACATTGTATCCTTCATTCTTCAAGCGAACCAGGAGATTGTAGAGCGATGGAACCACTTCCATTCCCGAAGCGGTGAGAGCATTCTGACCCGGACCCTTGAAGTAGAAGATGGCGATGCGCTTGCTGCTGTTCTTCTTGTTCTTCAGATTCACATAGCCCTGCACGCTCTCCACGAAACTCTCCATTCTGTCAGGGATTCCGTAAACCTCCTGCAAGCCCTCCTTGTTGATGCGCTGTCCGAAAACCACGTATGGACGGATGGCACCATCAATCTCCGGAGTCACGATGCTCTGCGACATGAAGCCGCCATTCATTCCCTGCTTGTCGTTCTCCCAATCGGTGGTCAAGCGGTTGATATTAAGAGGTGAGAACAGAGGAATATTCTTCTGCTTCAGGAACTCAACGAAGTAATCGCCCAGTCTGCCATGCGCCATATTCACAACGGCATTCGCCTGGATGCTGTCGTCATGATGACCGGCGATAAAGCTCTGAAGCTTATTGATGCGATACACCATGAATCCCTTCTTTTCGAAAGCTTTTTCCATATCAGGAGCCGCACCCATAAAACCAGTAAGCATGATGGTAGGAGCACCTTCTTTATATAAACCGTTCTTTGCCAGGAAGGCGTTGTACTCGCGGATGCTGTTGAAGCCCAGTTCATCGCCCTTTTCATCCTTCGGGTCGAAATGAGTCAGGAGATAGTCTGGTCGCTCATTTACACGTTCCGGCTCTGGAGCCATGAACTTCTTTCCGTCGATAAACTTACGGATGTAAGCGAGCATACTCTGATAGTTCTTCTTGCCGCCGTTCTCGATATACTGCATCAGATAATCGGCATCGAAGTTATCTACTGATACGATATTGTTGGCTGGGTTGGTAGCAGCATGAGTCAGGGTTGGCACCTTGTCGGAAGCCTCTTCCAACTGCTTACGCTGGTTCTCGTCGATTCGGAGACCCATACCATTCACGATAATCATATCGTAATCATCCAGATGATCGAAATCATCGGTCGTAATCTCACTCAGTTTGATCATCGCATTGTCGTTGGCATGCGAAATCTGTCCCAGCGCAATAGCCTGATAGTTGAGGAAAGCGATGCGGGTAGTACCCACCCAGGCAGAGTAAGCCTTCGCCAAACCTCCCAGAACGATCACAGCCAATAAGGCCAGGAAGATGTGTTTCTTTTTAATCTTTCTGATTTTTCCTAATCCTTTTCTCATATCTATTCCTTTTTTCATATCTATTCCTTTTTCGGGCTGCAAAGGTAAGGCTTATTTAGAAATTGCACAATACCGAGAAATTGTGATTTTCACATTTTTTATACTTAGAAGTTGGTATCAGATTGATAGGCTCAGATTCCCATATCCTTATAAATAAGTAGTCTTTTCGTGGTTTTACGGAGTTTAGTTTGGTAGTTTCACATAAAAGCCGTAACTTTGCAACATAAAATCAAACAGAAATTTTATAATAATGAAGAAACTGATTCTTAGTGCTGCTCTTCTGGCAGCATCTCTGGCATCCCAGGCCCAGCAGGGTCCGTTGTGGATGCGCTACCCTGCCATCTCACCGGATGGCTCTACCATCGCCTTTGCCTATAAGGGCGATCTCTATTGCGTTCCAGCCAATGGTGGCGAGGCACGCCAGTTGACGACCCATGCTGCTTACGACTCCCAGCCTATTTGGAGCCCTGACGGCAAGAAGATTGCCTTCACTTCCAACCGCGAAGGCAGCCTGGACGTTTACGTCATCTCTGCCAAGGGTGGTGCGCCAACCCGACTCACCACCAACAGTGGCAAGGAGACTCCAATCGCCTTCAAGGACAACGACCATGTGCTCTTCTCAGCCAACATCATGCCTACAGCCCAGAGCAATCTCTTTGCATCTAACGAGTTTTCGCAGGTTTACGAGGTAAGCACAGAGGGCGGTCGTCCTAAGTTGTATTCCGTTCTTCCGATGGAGAACATCAGCATCAACAAGAACGGTCAGGTGCTCTATCACGACAAGAAGGGTTACGAGGATGCATGGCGCAAGCACCATACCTCTCCTATCACCCGAGATATCTGGATGCTCGACAATGGAAAATATCAGAAGCTTACTACCTTCAAGGGCGAGGACCGCAACCCGGTATGGGCTGCCGACAACCAGAGCTTCTACTATCTCAGCGAGCAGGACGGTTCCTTCAACATATACCGCCGCAACATCGCAAGCGGAAAGGATACACAGATTACGCAGCAGAAGAAGAATCCTATACGATTCCTCACCTCTTCCGATAATGGTTTGCTCTGCTATGGTTTCGATGGCGAAATCTATACCGTAAAGGAAGGTGGACAGCCGCAGAAGGTCAACATCTCCATCACAACAGATAACGATGAACCAAGCCTCATCCGCAAGGTTCAGTCTTGGGGTGCTACCGAGATTGCCCTCTCTCCAGATGCCAAGGAGGTGGCTTTCGTGATGCACGGTGATGTATATGTTACCTCTACAGAATACAAGACCACCAAGCGAATCACCGATACTCCTCAGCAGGAACGCAACCTGAGCTTTGCTCCTGATGGCAGAAGTCTGGTCTATGCTTCTGAGCGCAATGGCGTATGGCAGATTTTCCAGGCTAAGATCAAGAACGAGAAGGAGAAGAACTTTACTTACAGCACCGAGGTAGAAGAGGAGCAGCTCACCAAGACCAATATTACTTCTCAGTATCCTGCCTACAGTCCTGACGGCAAGGAGGTGGCTTTCTATGAGGATCGTGCTACCCTCCGCATCATCAACCTGAAGTCGAAGGAAGTGCGCACCGTGCTCGATGGCAAGTACAACTATTCTTACTCTGATGGCGACATCTGGTTTGAATGGAGCCCAGACAGCAAGTGGCTCATGTGCAGCTACATCGGTAATGGCGGATGGAACAACACAGATATCGCCGTGGTAAAGGCTGACGGCAAGGAAGTGCACAACATTACCGACAGCGGTTACAGCGACAGCAACGGTAAGTGGGTACTCGGCGGAAAGGCTATCCTCTTCGAGAGCGACCGTGCCGGTTATCGCAGCCACGGTTCATGGGGTGCTGAAGAGGATGCCTATCTCATGTTCCTCGACCTCGAAGCCTACGACCGCTTCCGCATGTCTAAGGAGGAACTCGAATTAGCCGAGGCCAACAAGGACGAGAAGGAGAAGAAGGCTGACGAGAAGGAGGAGAAGAAGAAGGAAAACAAGAAGAAGAAAGAGGAGAAGACGGGAAAGATTGAGGTAGATAAGGTGAAGCCTCTCGAACTCGACTTCGAGAACTGCCGTGACCGCGTGGTTCGTCTTACCGTCAACTCATCCAATATGGGTGATGCCATCATCGACAGCAAGGGAGAGAAGGTTTATTACCAGGCTGCCTTTGAAGGTGGCTACGACCTCTGGTGCCACGACTTGAAGGAAGGCAGCACTACCCTGATGATGAAGGGTATCGGTGGCGGCGGCTTCGTTGCCGACAAGGATATCAAGAACCTCTTCCTCTGCAATGGCAGCAGCATCAAGAAGATTGATCTGGGCAGCAAGGCTACTACCAACATCGACTTCGAGGCTCCATTCAACTACAAGCCTGCCGAGGAGCGCCAGTATCTCTTCGACCATGTATGGCGCCAGGTAGCAGACAAGTTCTATGATCCAAAGATGCAAGGTGTGGATTGGGAGTACTACCGCAAGGTTTATGAGAAGTTCTTACCTTATATCAACAATAACTTCGACTTCGCTGAGATGTTGAGCGAGATGCTGGGTGAGCTGAATGCCAGCCATACCGGTTGCCGTTATTATGCTGGCGGTGCTTCTCTTTCTACCGCAGCTCTCGGTGCCTTCTTCGATCCGAACTACGAGGGTGACGGCTTGAAGATTCAGGAAGTCATCAAGCGTGGTCCTTTCGCTGTAAAGAAGAACGAAGTTACTGCCGGCTGCATCATCGAGAAGATTGATGGCGAGGCTATCAAGGCGGGTAAGGATTACAACGCATTGCTCGATGGAAAGGCTGGCAAGAATGTACGCCTCACCATCAAGAATACCAAGGGCAAGACTTTCGACCTCACCATCAAGGCGATTTCACAGGGTTATCAGCAGGAGCTTCTCTACAAGCGCTGGGTGGATAGAAACCGTGCCATCGTGGATAGCGTTTCAAAGGGTAGAATCGCCTATGTTCACGTAAAGGCAATGGACAGCGAGAGCTTCCGCACCGTATATAGCGAACTCTTGAGCGACAAGAACCGCAACAAGGATGCCGTAATCGTGGATGAGCGCCACAATGGTGGTGGCTGGTTGCACGATGACCTCTGCACCCTGCTCAGCGGCAAGCAGTATCAGGAGTTTGTGCCTCATGGAAAGGTTGTGGGCAAGGATCCATTCAACAAGTGGACCAAACCATCCTGCGTTCTGATCTGCGAAGACGACTACAGCAACGGTCATGGTTTCCCATGGGTATATAAGGAGTTGGGCATCGGTAAGCTGATTGGTGCACCAGTGGCAGGAACAATGACTGCCGTATGGTGGGAGACCTTGATGGACCGCAGCCTGGTATTCGGTATTCCTCAGGTAGGTTGCCGCGACATGCGTGGTACCTTCGGCGAGAACACCACCCTCTATCCAGACATCGAGGTATATAATTCTCCAGAGGATTACATCACCGGACATGATACCCAGCTCATCAGAGCCGTAGAGGAAATGATGAAGAAGTAAGAAAAAGGAATTATTCCGTCGAAATAGGTATTAAAAACAGGAATTATTCCGAGATTTCGATTGAATCAATCGATTGATTATATGAAAAGAGCGTGGTCGCCAATTGAGGCAATCACGCTCTTTCTTTATTAACATAATAATATTCCGAAGATAAAAGAAAAACTTAGCAAACTTTTTTCTTTCGCTCACAATAGCGTTCGCATTGGGCACAGATGTCATATCCCAGCATGGCACCCAGGATGAAATCCTCCTCCGGTGTAAGCTGGCATAAGGGTTTGGTAACAATCATGCGGATAGCATCCAGGCATTCCTTCTTACCAAAGAAGAGATTCAGACGGTCGTTGCCAACCGGCTGGATGATATAATCAATGTTCTGACGCTCTAATCTTGTTATGGCAAAAGACTCATATTTCCTGTTGAAGGTGTAGAGCACCAGACGGCGCACGCCCTTCTTATATTCATATATATGATTCATCAGAACCTTCAAATCTACTGGTGTTGCGATTTCCTTCTGCATACTATCCGAATTAATCAAGTTTCCTATCAGGAATCAGAGAATTCTATGATTTAAAAATCTATGAACCCAAAATGACTCAAGATTCTATAGTCAGAGATTTCTATGACTCCTGAAAAATTATTTTTTAATACTAAAGCGCTGGTTTGATGGTCTCAATCCAGGCATCGATACGCTCCTCTGTCTTATCGTCCTCGTTCACCTCGTCGAGTGCGAGTCCCAGGAACTTGTCGTCCTCAACAGCCTCACTGTCATCATAGGTGTATCCATCTGTAGAAACACCAGGCAATACGGTAGCACCAGCCTCAACAGCGGCATCATAGAGTTCCTTCATACCGCCGCAGAATGTATCAGGGTAAGACTCGCTGTCGCCACAACCAAACAGGGCAACGGTCTTGCCAGCCAAGCCGGCACTCTTCAGCGTCTTCACGCCGTCATACCAGTCATCCTGCATCTCGCCGGCACCCCATGTAGAAGTACCGAGAATGAGATTCTCATGACTTGCGATAGTAGCATCACCGATGTTAGCTACATCTACAGCTTCCACGCCCAACTTAGAGGCGATGGTTTCGGCAATCGACTGGCATGAGCCAGTGGAAGAGCCATAAATTACGATAGTTGTTTTCATTTGTCCTTAATCTCTTTTAGTTACATTTATTTTCGGGTGCAAAGTTACATCCTTTTCCCTTTATCTGCAATACCTAAAAATGATGGTTTCGGGAAAATACCTAGATATGGGGATAGGAGAAAAGGTTTAGGATGGTTGAGCCTACAACTTCCGGAATCTGAGGACTTTTATGACGATTCATCCTAAAACTTTCTTAAATCTTATATTTTTAGGATGATTGAACCTAAAAAATAGTATCTTTGTACCTAAAATAAAAACATAGATACTTAATTCGATGAAAGATTTTGCAGCGATAGATTTCGAAACGGCCAACCAGCAGCGTACTAGCGTCTGCTCGGTGGGCATCGTGATAGTGAGGGATGGTGAGATAGCAGACAGTTACTACAGCCTCATCAAACCCGAACCGGAGTATTACTCTTATTGGAACACCCGGGTTCACGGGTTAACTCTTGAAGACACGATGAATGCGGATGTCTTCCCGAAAGTCTGGGCAGAGATTGCGCCCAAGATAGAGGGGCTGCCCCTGGTAGCCCACAACGCCCCCTTCGACGAAGGCTGCCTGAAGGCAGTATTCCAGACGTATCAGATGGAATATCCCGGCTATGAATTCCATTGCACCTGCCGTGCCTCCCGAAGAAAGCTGGGCACTCTCCTCCCCAACCATCAGCTCCAGACCGTAGCCGCCTATTGCGGTTACAACCTCACCCAGCACCACAATGCCTTGGCAGATGCCGAAGCCTGTGCCTGGATAGCAAGGGAGCTGCTATAAATAACAGTCTATATCTTGCCGATAAAGTATAAAAAAGCATAATTCCGGCAGAATATAATATACTATATCTTGCCGAAATCGTTATTTTTTTATATTTTTGCACAAAATATCAAATACAAGAAAATAATAGGAAAGGAAGAAAATATGATTGTAGGAAGAAAAGAAGAAATAGCAGAACTTGATAAGCTGTACTATAGCGACCGCCCCGAATTCGTAGCAATATATGGACGCCGTCGTGTAGGAAAGACATTCCTTATCAAACAAGCACTGAAAGATCGTATCACCTTTCAGCATACAGGCGTGTCGCCTGTTGACCAAGATAACGACAGAAACAAGCTGAAAACCCAACTGGAAAGTTTCTATTATGCCCTTCTCAACCAAGGATTGGAAGGTTATAAGATGCCCAAGTCCTGGATGGAAGCATTCTTCTTGCTCGAACAGTTGCTACAAGACCAAGACAATGGCGAACGACAAGTCATCTTTATCGACGAACTTCCGTGGATGGATACCCCTCGTTCCGGATTTCTTCCTGCCTTCGAGAACTTCTGGAATGGCTGGTGTAGTGGCAGGGACAATATCATGCTTGTGGTTTGCGGTAGTGCTACTTCCTGGATTCTCAGTAATCTATCAAGAAGCAAAGGAGGACTCTACGGACGCTTGACTGCAGAAATCAAGCTCTCACCCTTCACTCTGAAAGAATGCGAAGAGTATTTCGAGCATGCTAACATCCAAATGAGTCAATACGACATCCTGCAAAGCTATATGGTCTTTGGAGGAATACCTTATTATATGGGGTACTTCCAAAAAGGGTTAAGCTTCGAGCAAAATGTAGATAAGATTCTTTTTGGCAATAGACCTAGACTGAAAGATGAGTTTAACAGGCTTTTTGCTGCAATCTTCAACAAGCCGGAAGATAGCAAAAAGGTAGTACGTTTATTGGCAACCCGCCATTCCGGTTTCACTCGTGAAGAAATCAGCCAAGCCACAGGTCTCCCTCTGGGAGGAGGTTTGTCTAACACCCTTGCAGCTTTGGCTGAAAGTGATTTCATCACAAGCTATTCGCCATACGGGATGCCCAAAAGTACAACATACTATAAACTGATAGACAACTTCTGTCTCTTTTGGCAGAAATACGTAGAACCCCATGGAAAGGAAACCGGTTTTGTAAGCGACAATATGACTTCTGATGTATTAAAAGCATGGCATGGAGTGGCCTTCGAAGAAGTTTGCTGGCAACATTTCCAGCAAATCAAGCAGGCTCTTGGAGTTGCTGGCGTAAAAACCTCGATCTCTGCATGGAACGTGAAAGGAACAGAGGAGAAAGAAGGCACCCAAATTGACCTGCTGATCATCAGAAACGACAATGTAGTAAACTTATGCGAGATGAAATTTGCCAGCGCTCCTTATACCATCAGCAAGGAAGAGGAACTGCGCTTGCGCCATCGCATAGAATCCCTAAAAGCAACGCTTTCTCCCAAGCAGTCCATTCATCTCACGATGATTACAACCTATGGGGTGGCGTATGGCAAGCATAGTGGAATAGTTCAAAAGGAAGTTAAAATGGAGGATTTGTTTAAATAAAACAGACGCAGAATCCTGCTGGCATTGATGCCAGCAGGATTCTACGCTTTTTGATACAGCAGCATATATATACATGGATCTCAAAAGAATAAGCTAAAGAAAAAACTCAAAAGTTTAATTCAATTAAAAAAAGCAAAAAACTTTGGAAGTTATAATCTTTTGCACTATATTTGCACACATATAATTAAAATGTAAGTAATATGAGTACAACAATAAAAACAAAATCTTCCGCTTCTATAAGAATAGATACGGATTTGCTCAATATTCTAAAGAGCAATGCTAAAAGAGACAACAGAAGCCTCAGCAATTATTTGGAGACGATTCTGTTTGAAATAATTCCTCAGCAGTCAATTGACAGAACCGAAGGAATTTGTCAAGGACTACGTGAAGTAAAAATGATAAAGGAGGGTAAATTGAAAGCAAAATCCGCAGACGAACTTTTCGATGAGCTATAATATTGAAACAACTCCTCATTTTGAAAAGGAGTTAAAGGACTTAGCTAAACGCTATAAGTCCATGAAGCAGGATTTTGGCAAATTCAAAGAATCCTTAAAAGAAGATCCTTTTCTAGGAGTTGACTTAGGTGGTGGGTTAAGAAAAATCCGCATGGCTATTGATTCCAAAAGAAAAGGTAAAGCGGGAGGAGCTAGAGTTATCACATATACCACATTGGTAGATGAGAATACAGGTGAAGTATGGTTGATAGAAATCTATGACAAATCAGAATTCTCAACCATCAAGACTGATGTCATAAAGAAAATGCTAAAAGAGTTGGGACTATAAATCTCAAAAGATTTGAGGGCTATTCTTGCAAATCGTCCGCCATTGGCGGGCGATTTACAAACAACAGACAATGATACGTTTTTATCGATACATTGCGTAGAATTCCAGCACCTTGTCATGGAGCATAGAAGCATAGAGAAGGCCACTTTTCCATTCGTCAGGAATATGGCATATTCCAAATTTAGCACCCAGGATAGCTCCTGCTACAGCAGCATTGGTATCCGCATCTCCTCCTGATAAAACAATCTTCAGGATACCCTCTTTATACGAGGTTGCATGCCAATAAGTCCATAGGGCAGCCCCTAAAGTTCTGAGCGTATATCCCATACTCTTTTCATCATCCAGACACAAAGAATCCAGACCTTCATGATATGCCAAGTCAATAAATGGAACGATTCGTTCATCATATTGTTTGGCAATGCCAATCACCTCTTCATAATCCAATATCCTGTCTTCAAAGACAAGAGCATGTATGATAGAAGAAACGATAACGCAAGAGCCCACACAGCGAGGATCATAATGAGTTAGCTTACAGATATTCTCAGCATTACTAGTCACATTTTCCTTCAGAAGCCCTACCACCGAAGTTCTCATGACGGCTCCATTAGCTGCAGCTTTTTTCTTTCCCATCTTCCAGATAATCTCTGCAGCCTTCTGTGGATTCGAAGTATAGTCGCCAAGAGCCATTACATTATAGGTATGCCGGCCAATTCCCATACCTCCGTTCATCATCCATTCCTTAAACCTTCTGGCAATATCAAGAATATCTACCTTTTGACAAGCCACAAAGGAATCTAAGATACACAGCATCATATCGGTATCATCAGTCCAGTCGCCTCTTTGCCAACGACGACGATGATCATCCTGCACGATTTGTGAATAGTCCTCTATCCCATTAGGATAAAAACGATCCACCTCTTGCTTGGACATAAACTCCGTGCTCAGTCCCAAGGCATCTCCTATAGCTTGTCCAAAGATGGTACCGAGGAATCTTTCTTTTATAATTTCATTTTCCATATTTTTTCTATTCATACAACCAACCAATCGTAAAGTCATCCCTATCTGGCAATAGTGCTGTACCGATTACACAACTTCACTTTTTAACGACAACACTTATTCCCTTTCATGCTCCTTCAGATACTTTTAGTCTAAGCCAAGAAGGGAAATATTTCCAAAGCAGATATCCCATTTTGAGTTCGACTAAACGTTCAAAAGTTCAACTAAGTTAGATTTCATCATTAGCAACTGGCTTTCAATATTTTACGACAAAGAAGCAAGCTAAAGATTGACTAACTTCGACTAAAAATTCGGCTAACTTCGACTAAAATTCGGCTAATACCCATCTTTTTCCATCAGCCAATTTTAAGATACCTTTTTCATAAGCGTAGAGAGGAAAATACCATCATGATACCCATCCTCCTGCCCCTGATCATATCCTGCATCATAGCATAGATTGATGCTAAGATTAAGGGCAGAAGTGGCATCATGATTTGTTCCGGTATTTATTATTGCAATAATTTTGCTTTCTGTGCCTGGAATTCTTCTTCCGTAAGAACTCCAGCATCCTTGAGCTGCACCAATTTGGTAAGTTCATCAGCAATACTATTTGATGTAGAGACACTTATCTGCTGGTTTTGGCTTGCACTACTCTTATCAACTATATCTATGATGATGGAAAAAATGTCCTTTATGCCTGTAACTTCTTTCATCAGCCCCTCATAGAAAAACTTATCAGCAGTATTCTTTGTCTCAAGAATAGCTCTATCTTTTCCTGCTTTGAAAATTTCAAGCAAAATTGTGGGATCAGAAGTACTCTTGAGCAATATTTTTATAGACATCCTTTCGATTTTCTTGTTTTTGACAGCCTTTGCAGTATTACTACCAACGATAGCACCAACACCACCAAAAAGCAAACCACCAACAACAGCTCCACCGAGAGACTTATTGTACATATCATTACCATTTTCTTCATACGTAATGCTTACGATATCAGAATATCGGTGCAGATGCATACTTGTAGGAGTCACGATAGCAACAAATTCATTGACATCATCAGTAATGAAAGCATAATCATTATACGCCTTAACAGCTGGAGTAGATTTCTTCATTACTACATCCCATTTTTTCAAAGTGTAATTGAGATTGAATTCTTTAAGCATTATATTGCCATTGTTATTCTTTATACGCAAAATCTTGTTATGAGTAGCATCATAAGATACGATGTAACTATCTGTTTTCACCGTTTCCGTAACAGAAAAATCTCTAACTACTTGTGTATTTCTACCTTCATTAGTTGTAGCGCATACGGTCACGTCCTGTTTTTGGGAATTAAAATATAATTTTAAGTCACCATTTCCAAAACAATCATCGTAATCCAGCGTCTGGGCAAAAATATCCTGCTGTTCTTTTCTTGCCTTTCGATCAGAAGCCTTACTTTTGGCATTAAGAGCCATGACTAAGCCAACAATTACACCTATAGCGGGTATTATGGCTATGGGATTTCCTGACTCATCAGAATTGTAAGACAATATAGCCATAATAGCAAAAATTACGGAAAGGAATAAAGCCCCTCCAACACTTAAATCATCTTGTTTTTTCATATCAAACTATTTTAAAAAACATTATTATCGGAATCATATAACACACTAAATCATAAATATCAAAGATACCAGGGCAAAGATTGAACAGTTGCATGAATTCTAATACAACAGCAGATATAGGAAGAGGTAGAGCTAAAGATAGCCTCATTTTCTTATTCAGCTGCTTAGTACATAAATACATAGCCATAAGATATGATGCTGTCCATAACCCAGCAGGCAAACTATAAACCACAAAATCAGGCAAATGAATCTGTTCTACTTTATTCCTTACTATATCAATAGTCGTGGAACCACCCATTTTGTTCAATATCTCAAACAAAAAAATGCTTTTAGGCCGATAAAGCAAATATATCAGTCCTCCGAAGAGTACCGGAATCAATGCTATCGCCCATTCCAAACAAGGATACCGGCCTAACTTCTCTAGCACTCTATCCATACTCAAACTATCTGTTTCCTTTAGCCCGATTATGGGTCTTGCAGAGCATCTGGCAGTTGCTTTCGTCTGTGGCTCCACCTTTGCTCCATGCTTGTACATGGTCGGCATCCATTTCCTTTAATGCCCAAATTTTATCCTTATTGGGACCATCGCCACAAGCACAAAGACGACAATTGCTTTCATGCTTCTTTTTGGCATCTGCCGTCTGACGATCATAAACCCTGCGTTTGGTATTGTCATCAAAGACACGGACATTCAGAAGTCTTGTATCCTTACAACCGCCAAGCACATATTCAAACACGTTCTTTTTATCTTGAACGCATGGATCGTTATAAAGCTCTTTCACCTTTTGTGAAACCTTGATATGATCGTATGGAGTAGTATGGTACTTTTCGTAGAGTTCTCCCCAATTCAATCCCTTCATCTTGGGATAGACATCATCAAAGGTCTGCTCTATCCATGAAATGACATCGTTGAAATATAGTTTGAGTTCATTGATATCGGTATCACGACGATGCTCCTGCATATAATCCTTGATGTTGCCATGACTAACCCATCTCAAGGCTTCTTGCAGAATTTCCTGTCTGTTAGCAGAGCCAGAGATGTAGCATCCCCATTTCTGTATATGACTATCATCCTTATTACTAAACTCCTTTCGGGCTGCAGAAACGAAAGGTCCTGAATAAATCGCATTCAGTTTCTCCTGGTCATTGAGTTTGATACCACCAATGTTGATGATTTCAAACCATTCCTTGATTTCTGACTCCGTGCCTTCGCAAATGTATGCGATTAACTCTGTATTCTCTATGCGTTCTCGTTCTTCAGCATCCAACGAAAAGATTTTATACGGTTTGTTATTTCTCATGATAGAGAACTTTCTTATCAAGTATCTACCAAGGCTTGTAATGCGTTGCTGTCCATCAAGAACCTCTAAACGTCCATCAGGAAGTTTGTTGAAATAGAGCAAACCTAAAGGATATCCCTTCAAGACGGAATCTATAACAGCGGCTTCTTTCTCACTATTATTCTCACTATAGAGATAGTTGCGCTGATACTCTGGCTGTATGGTTAGCTTACCCGCTAAACCATACAACCCCTTTCCGTCAACATCACTATATGTAAAACCTTCACATAACTCCTTTACTGTATATATTTTCAATTCCTTTTCCATTTTATAAATGTTTTTTACGGATTAATATTCGAGCATATTGTCGCTTATTATTTACGACTCCACATCCACCTCTATCCTCTGGATGAATGGTGTATCCGACTTCATCTAATATTTCCTTAGGTGCAGAAGCTCTTGTATTTCCACATGCTTGCCAAATAATATCAAATTGCTCTGGACAATATTTATCAAGAAAGGTAACTGGTACACCCATTAAATTCTCGTAATCACAAGGAATTGCATCTGTATACGGAATTTCAATGGCATCATAATTGTCATAATGCTGATACTTTTTTCCTTGAATATCCTTATGCTTACTATATTTAATATTATCAGCCATAGACATCAAAGACAATGGATTGTGGCGACGACCATGGTCTATATTAGTGTACCATCTTACCCCTTTTACACGAATGTATTTCTTTCCATTTTCGTCAATTCTGCATCCTGCTGCTTCCAAAGGATATTCATCTGGAACTCCAAATTCACGGTCTCCGCTATGGATAGTACATCCCATCCAAACCTTATTATCTCTAAGCAATGGGAATACTTCTTTATAGGTAACGCAGTTTATATTTCCTATAATGATAAACTGCTTATTAGCCTCAACAATCCATGCAAGAAACTCTCTAAAAAGCGAAAATGGTGGATTGGTTACAATAATATCCGCTTCATCTCTTAACTTTTTAACCTCTTCGCTCCTGAAATCACCATCTCCTTCAAGATAGTCCCACTCCAAGTCTTCAAGATTGATTTTACCATCACCAGTAGTGTCTTTTTCTAAAACGAAAATTTTACCATGGGTGTTAGTCTTAGACTTGTCAAACTTTGGAGAAGTTGTTTCCAAAAAGGATGTTTGAATTCCTGCTTTAATAACCTTGCTATTGATAGCATAGCTCGTTGAGATGAGTTTCTTCAAACCCAAATCTTCAAAGTTTTGTGCAAAATACTTAGTGAAATTACTCCACTCCGGGTCATCGCAAGGCAGAAGAACCGTCTTGCCACGAAATACATTTGGATTGTAATCGAGATAGGCTTCCATTTCGGTTTCTATATCATAAAACATGGTATAGAACTCGTCTTTCTTGGCAGCCTTAGCATTTGATAATGTACTATTTGCCATAATTATTGATAGTTGTTACGCACCCAACTATCAATCCGCTAAAACACAAAAAGGGCGTGATGCCTCTTATCGCGTTTAGCACGGGGCGGCGTAGGAATGGAGCCCCAGTCAATCCATAAGAATGCATCACGCCTATAGCGTGTTTGCATTGCTTAATCGGATTGACTGGAGGCTACATATATATACGAACCACCTATCACATATTATTTCCGTGCTTGTTATTCCAAATTGAGTTTCCTACGCTCTTGGCTAAACGCGAAATAATAGCGAATGCTTTTGTTTTTACCCACAATGTCTTGGGAACCATCCTAATCTTAGAACAATACCCGATGCAAAGGTACAAGTTTTATTTTTAACAACAAAACTTTTATCGAAAAATGTTTCGAAAAAAGTTGTGTGAGGAGACACAAATGGGAAGAAGAAGTAGTCTTACTTGGCAAGGAGCTTTAGTTTTTGGGGAATGTTTCCACATACTTTCCTTATTTTCCACACCATCTACTTTTGACGCACAAAACATAAACATTTGATAATCAATACATATCATTTTTCATCTTCTTTTTGGTACGCAGATTGTGACTATGAATAGCGGGTTCGATAATGAATCCACAAAAAAGAAAGAAAGTAAGTAACATTAAACAGAAGTTGGCACTCCTATCCAGTCACAAGCTACCACTGAGGATTCTACACAACAGGAGACTACTCAGCAGCAGGAGGCTACAGAGACTGAGCAGCAGACAAATGCTGAATAAGAAATCACAAGAGAGTTCAATAGAGTTCTATTTGCAATCGACATATAAGAAAAGCGTAGAATCCTGCCGGCAGTAATGTCAGCAGGATTCTACGCTTTATTCATTAAGCAAATCCTCCGCAGGAATAGAATCCATTTCCCCTCACGATGAAGCTTAAAATCCGTAAACACCGCTCCTTATAGGTTAATTATCTTTGGATTCTAATTTTACTGTCAAATCTGATATTCCCATTTCCGAAACATTTATTGGTGGGATAACGATATAGTTGAACTGAGTGTTTTCTGTTTTACAGAATAAAACACCTCTCGCTGTTCCAATCGTGTGAACTGCGAAAAATTCAAGAAGGTCTTTTGGTATGACTACTTCTTTGTCATTGCGAAGAGTCTTCCAATCATCTACTTGGATTTCAAATTCACACGTCATCTTTAAAACCATTACTTTTTCTGATTCAGAAGTGAAGTCAAATGCAACAACACAAGCGACTTTCTTTCCTTCATCACCATACTTGAAATTTAGGCTAACATTCATACCAACTTCATCTTTGCAGTCTTCGCACAAGATTGCAAACTGGTCTAAATGAATACCAAACATTCTAAATTTAGTCATAATTTATGCTGCATTCTTAGGTGTGTCAGTATTAACTGGACACATAATCTCATTACTCTTCATAGAATAGCTGACATGAATTTCCCCATCATTCCATTCTACAAAATTTGCATTTGGCAATGCAATATTTTTAAATTGTTTAGAACAAGCATCATCACTGACGTACTTCCCTACAGGTATAAAATCTATCTGTGGAATAACGCCAAATGCAAGCGACAACTCAAAAAACTTAGAGAGACGATGATCATAATCTCCATTCAATAGCTGGGAGACATATCCTTTGGAAACTCCGAGATACTCTGCCAACTGTGTTTTGTTACGACCAGTCTCTTTCATAAAACTCTCAGCTTGATTGTAAAGCTCTATTTGAGTTTTAGCAGTCCAATACTCTGGGCTTTTCAATACTTCTTTTCTGTCCATAATAATCACATTTCAAAGCCATTGAACAACTTATCAATCTTCTTGATGTCTAAATCTTGGTTACTTTTATATGCACCGAGAATTACAAAAACATCGGGTCTTTCCAAAATGACGTACACACGAATATCATTCTTTTTAAACTCATATACATTTTTACATTTCTTACACTTTATAGACCTAAACTTTGTCTTTGGCAAAAGATTAGACGGACTCAAACTGTCCATGTATCCATATATAGCGTTTAACTTTTTTAAATCCCTTTGTTCATCTTTTAGATTGTCGACAAACTCTTGGAATTGGAATTTTCCATTAACAGCGACCTCAAAGAATTGATAACTACTATTGTTGACTGGCTCGAATTTTCTTACTTGATACTTTTCAGCCATTTTTAGTTTTTA
Organism: Segatella sinensis; assembly: GCF_040095255.1. Classification (NCBI taxonomy): domain Bacteria; kingdom Pseudomonadati; phylum Bacteroidota; class Bacteroidia; order Bacteroidales; family Prevotellaceae; genus Segatella; species Segatella sinensis. The sequence continues at coordinate 29,586 of NZ_JBBNGE010000011.1, forward strand.
CTAAACTGCTGCAAATATAATCAGAAATTTTCATTCACGCAAATTTTTAACTCTAAATTAACCAAAACAGATCGTTAAAAGAACATTTTGCAACATCGAGATAGCAATTTTACCATAAATTGTTTTCGAAACACATCCTTATAAGTCACACAGTTTATATTACCTATTATAATAAACTGCTTATCTACCACAACAATCCATGCAAGAAACTCACTAAAAAGTGAGAATGGTGGATTAGAATAAAAAATAAGGTTAGCATACGCGCATATGGATATTTTTTTCTCGAAAAAAGTATCAAAGTCTCATTTTTCGATGTAGAATAAGGCTTATATCTTTAATACACAGCACTTTATCACGAATGAGACTTCTCTAAAAATGAAGGAAGAAGTATCATGGAAGTATCATAAATTAGCGAGAAGTATCATGATTTCTTGCTTGCATCGAAAAAAAATGCTTTATGAAGTGATAATAATAGCATTTGTAAGGCAATAAACAGGATATTTTTGCGTTTAGTAAAACAGAATGTTTTATTCTTAATACTTAAGAAATATGGATGAAAAGGAACTTTTGAAAAAGGCTTTCGAATACGGAAACGTTCCTAGCCTCATCACCTATTGCTTCACCGAACCATGTCCGATGAAAGACAAGTGTATCCACTATCTATCCGGCCTCTACAAAAACGAGAAGACTGATAGAGGAGATGCCATCTTCCCAAATGCCCTGAAAAACGGGAATTGCAAGTACTTCGCTCCGCTGCGTGTCGTGAAAATGGCATGGGGATTCGACAAACTCTTTGCCGAAATGAAAGTGAAAGACGCACCCACACTGCGCGCCGAAATGAGAAGCTACCTCGGTAGCAAAGGACAATACTACCGATACAAACTGGGACAACTGAAACTCCTCCCGGAACAGCAGAAATATATCAAACAGCTCTTCGCCAGATACGGATATAAAGACGTTGAGTTCGAACACTTCTCGGAAGAGATTGACTTCACAAACATCTAATCTTTCCAAGTATTTATTGTTACGGTTTGATAAAACTAAAGATGTATTCATTCCCGTTTCACTATACTGAATATGTCTAGTATTCCAGTTTAGGAGAGCAACTATATGTCTACTTTTTCAGTTCATCAGATGTTCCCTCTGTGCCCACTAGCTGATCCTACCATGCCCGTTACACGGGCATCCACAGCCCACCAAGCGGGCATCCACAGAACAAGGGCTGGGCAACAAGTGCCCATAAGGCGGGCAATAAGTGCCCAAATATCGTGACCTGTTTTGGGCAACACCGAAAAGAGTTTATAGTTTACAATTTATAGTTTACAGTTAACACTTAACCATTAACCAGAAATACAATGAAGGTAACTATCGTACATACAAACAATAAAAAACAGCTTCTCGTAAGTACCAAGACGATGGAGAAGCTGATGGAACGATTCGCAAGGGATGATAGCAAACTGACTATCACCCACTTCCGCGAAAGCGTTCCGTATCTTAGCAACAACTATGAAGGCTACAAGGATATGCCGAAATGGATGCACATCTATCCCGCTGCTGAATTCACCAAAGACGACAACAACAACCTGAAGATGAAGGCTTTCAACGGCATCCTGCTGCTGAAATTTGGCAACATTACTGATGTTGATGGTGCGGAGGGCGTTAAACGCTCGGTAGCCATTCTGCCTTCTACCCTTGCCGCCATCACAGGTGCCGACGGAAAGACTGTTATCGTTCTGATAAAATTCCAGGGCGAAAATGATTCCCTGCCTACATCTGAGGCGGATGCCGAGCATCTCTATCGCATCGCTTACCAGCAGATTTTCCCTGTATATCAGGCTATTGTCAAGGCTTCGATTCTTGTAGATGGTCCGAAACCTTCTATCGAGGCTGGCTCTACCCTATCCCAAGAGCCTTCGATTCACAACAGTTTCATGATGACGCTCGATGCGGAGCCTTATTTCAACAGCAAGGCGGTGGCGATGAAGATTGATAGCCATGCACGATCTCAAAGCCCAGCTCCCAACACGGATAATTGTCAGCAGACAATTCCTGATTTCAGGGCTCCGGAAGAAGAAAAGAAAGTTGACAGAAACAGTATTCGCGAGAATATCGTGAACATGATGCAGCTGCTGAAAAGCAGATATGATTTCAGATACAACACGGTGATGAAATATGTGGAATATCTGCCGAAGGACAAGGGATGGTATGGCTACCAACCTGTGGAACCCAGAGTACAGAAGCGCATGACGCTGGAGGTGCAGCTGGCTGATATCCGGGTGAGCATCAAGGATGTACGTAATTTCCTGGAGTCTGATTATATCAAAAATTATAATCCGATAGATGAATATCTCTTCCAGTGCTACGACAAATGGGATGGAAAGGATCATATCCGTGCCTTGGCCCGCACGGTGCCTACCGCCAATCCTCATTGGGCTGACTGGTTTTACACCTGGTTCCTGGGCATGGTGGACCAGTGGCGCGGCTATTCACATCGCCAATACGGCAACTCGGTGGCTCCGCTTCTCATTTCCAAACAGGGTTACAACAAGAGTACTTTCTGTCGCCGACTGTTGCCGCCGGAACTGCAGTGGGGGTATAGTGACAATCTTATTCTGTCGGAAAAGCGTCAGGTTTATCAGGCGATGGCGCAGTTTATGGTCATCAATCTCGATGAGTTCAACCAGATTTCACCACAGGTGCAGCAGGGATTCCTGAAGAATCTCATCCAGTTGCCTACGCTGAAATACAAGCCTCCGTATGGCAGTCATGTCATGGAATTTCCTCGTCTCGCCTCGTTCATCGCCACGAGCAACATGAAGGATATTCTCTCCGATCCATCCGGCAATCGAAGATTCATCGGTGTGGAACTGACGGGGCCTATCGACGTGAGCGTTCGTCCGAACTATCAGCAGCTTTTTGCCCAGGCACTTTCTGCCTTGAACAATGGCGAAAAGAGTTATTTCGATGCGCAGCAGGTGAAGCTGATCATGAAGAGCAACAGCCAGTTTGAGATAATCCAGCCGATAGATCAGTATTTCCTGCTCTATTTTGAATTGGTTGAGGATGAGAAAGAGGGTGACTATCTTACTGCCGCCGAAATTTTCGACTATCTGAAAAAGCAGATTGGTTCATCGCTCAAGGTAAACAGCCTGATGGGATTCGGCAGGAAACTGGCGAATATGAGTGAGTTGAAACACAAGAGATTTGCAGATGGAATGAAATATCTCGTAAAGAAAAAGTGAAATAATGATACTTCTATGAGACATAAATGAGACTTCCCGGCATCAGAACCGAGAAGTCTCATTCTTTTTATCTTATTATCTATCAAGTCTTTAAGCCGGTATTTTTAATAGAAAATGAGACTATGAGACTTTTTCTTCAAAAAAAAACTTTTTCACGTAAGCGAAAACATTTATCCTTTAGATAGCATAAAGGAAGGTGCGGATGAACCAGTAGCAGATGATACCTGCGATGTAACCTACGAAAGCAATCCAGGAGATGTGCTTCATATACCAGCCGAAGGTAATCTTCTCCAAACCCATTACCACCACACCAGCGGCACTACCGATAATCAGCATTGAACCTCCTACACCGGCACAGTAGGCCAGCAACTGCCAGAAGACACCATCCACAGCCATATCGCCAGCGGCTGCCACAGGATACATTCCCATACATCCGGCTACCAGAGGCACATTGTCAACGATACTTGAAAGCACACCGATAATACCAGTAACCAGGTAGTGGTTGCCATCGAATACGACGTTCAAGCCCTGACCCAAAGCAGTCAATACGCCAATCTCAGCCAGGCAGGATACTGCCATCAGGATACCGAGGAAGAAGAGGATGGTACTCATATCAACACGAGAAAGCAACTTGGTTACTCGCTTCTGAGTGCCCTCGGCATCAGCTCCACGATGCAAACCGCGATAGAAAACTTCGGTAGCAATCCAGAGAACGCCCAATACCAGGAGGATTCCTACGAATGGAGGCAAGTGGGTGATACTCTTGAAGATAGGAACGAAGATCAAACCGCCTACTCCCAACCAGAACACTGCCTTGCGCTGACCTTCGGTGAAATCGCTGACCGATGCATTCTGCTGGTCAGAAACCTCAGACATCACGAGTTCGCCCTTCAACATGGTCTGAAGGATGAGGGCTGGAATCACCATGGAAACCACAGACGGGATGAAGATTTCGGCGATAACGCCGGCTGCGGTAATCAATCCCTTGTTCCAGAGCATGATGGTGGTAACGTCGCCGATTGGTGAGAAGGCACCACCCGAATTGGCTGCGATGATGACGAGGGATGCATAAACCATGCGATCCTTGTGGTCGGTGACGAGCTTTCGGAGAATCATGATCATCACGATACTGGTGGTCAGATTGTCGAGGATAGCCGAGAGGATGAAGGTAAGGACAGCGATACGCCAGAGGAGCGCACGCTTCGACTTGGTCTTCATCACCTTGCGAACCCAGTTGAATCCGCCGTTCTGGTCAACGATTTCCACGATGGTCATCGCACCCATCAGGAAGAAGAGTGTTGTGGCGGTATCGCCCAGATGTTCCTGGATGATTCCGGTCACCTTCTCGACCATTCCTGCTGCGCCGCCTGTATAATCAGGGTGCATCAACTGGAGATACTGCATTGGATCCATCATGTAGAGGGTCCAACAACCTACCAACATCAACAGGGCTATCGCAGCCTTGTTTACCTTAGTCAAGCTTTCGGTGGCAATGAGTGCATAGCCGAGCACGAAAACGACAATAATAGAAATTGTAAGTGTAGTCATTACTTCTTATTTATTATTAGATATTCTTGATTCCACTTCTTATGATTTGGCACGTACAATTGCCGAATTGTGTGCAAAGGTACAAAAAGAAAAGCAATAACCACCCTTTTCTGTATTATAATTATATGAAATCGCTTACTTAATAATGGTTTTAACCTGATAATAACCGATTTCGACCAGTATGGTTGAGGCATTTCGTTGTTTAGCACATGCTTGTTGAATTTGGGGAACCCAAAAATGACATCAGTATAACTAGTTAAAAGTTAATTAGTAATAAAGTTCTTACTAAGATGTTTCTTACCTAAAAGATTATTACTACCTTTGCATTACATAAAACATGTAACATAAAACATGGAATAGATATAAAACGTTATGGAACAGCTGAATAACCCATTTGTTATCTACGGATATAAGGGAGCAGAATACTTCTGCGACCGCAAGAAAGAGACGGAAGTCATCATGAAGGCTTTGCAGAATGAGCGCAACATCGTCCTCATCTCTCCCCGACGCATCGGAAAGACGGGACTCATACACCATGTCTTTGAGAACATCAGCAAGCAGGAGCCTGAAACGCATTGTTTCTATCTCGACATCAATGCCACAAGAAATCTGAGCCAATTCATCCAATTATTGGCAAAGACGGTTATCGGGAAGGTTGATACTTTCTCACAAACTGCCATGCGCAAGATTACCACCTTCTTTGCTGGCTACAAGCCTACGATGTCGTTTGATGAGATGACGGGAATCCCTACGTTCTCGATTACGGTTTCGCCAAGCCAGCGCGAAGATTCCCTTAAACATATCTTCGAGTATCTGAAACAATCGGAAAAACGAATCTATATTGCCATAGACGAGTTCCAGCAGATAGCCGAATATCCCGAAGATGGCACAGAGGCCCTGCTGCGCTCCTACATCCAGTTCTTGCCGAATGTATATTTCATCTTTGCAGGCAGCAAGCAGCACATGATGACCGACATGTTCCTGTCGGCAAAGCGCCCATTCTATCAGAGTTCGCAAATTCTCAACCTTCCTCTCATCAACCAGGATGAGTATCATCGTTTTGCCAACAGATGGATGGGAACCCGGAATCTGACCATGGATCATGATACCTTTGCCTATCTATATAATAAGGTGGATGGTCAAACCTGGTATATCCAGGATATTCTGAACCGACTCTATCAGAACGGAAAGGAAATAACGACAGCGGAAATAAATGATGTAACCCTGGAACTGGTGAACGAGCAGGAAGTGGCATTCGTGAATTACTACGATTCCCTTACGGACAATCAGGCTGCCCTTCTATCTGCCATTGCCCAGGATAAGGCTGTCACCTCCATTCTTTCGCAGGATTTCATCAGCCGCCACAACTTGCCTGCTGCCAGCAGCGTGAGTCTTGCTCTCAAGACGCTGATCAATAGAGAATTCATCTACAAGTACAATGGCAGCTATATCATCTACGACCGCTTCTTCGGGATGTGGTTGAGGAAGAACTGCGCTGGAAATTAATCATTGCAAAAAAAATCCGAAACAGATAGCTGCCATTACTTCTGTTTCGGATTATCTTTTCGTATTCTTTTTCTTTCTTTTCCTTTCTTATTCTTCCTTAAAACATCGCCCAAGCATATACTAAACTTTATCAGGAATCTCTTCCCCCATCAACGCCAAATGATATGAAATCGCTTACTTACGGATTTCTTCCAAAACCCGTTCTATTTTGCGTATCCAGTGCTCATCGATTTCCACTTTTTCGGCATAAGACTTGAAGTTCATCACCACGTCTTCCACTTCTTCTATGATATTAGAAGCATTTCTGATATCCTGTTTTTGTGCAAAAAGCATCAAATCCTGCTTCGTTATATTCTTTCGCTTGCCAAGAACCGTAAGTTCATGGTTACGATAGAAATGTGAATCAGGATTACCTGCACAACATTATCTTTCATGTCTTACCCTTTCCTTCTTTTCATTCATTTTCTTCACTTGGCTAGGCAGAATTGGCAGCGGCGGCAAGAGTTTTTCAGCTTCCTGCAGGAATCCAATGCTCCTCAACAGAGAAAGAATAGTGCCAAAGCCTATGTTCTTAGCTTCGCCTTTTTCAAACTGGCTAATGGTGAAAATGCTCACACCAGCCTTTACAGCCACCTCTTTCTGAGTGAGATTGCTGAACAGACGATATTGCTTGAATCGTCCTCCTAATTCAGATATAATCTCAGAATTAGACTTTGCCTCTATACCATATTCCGTAATCATGCTGCAAATATAGTTATTTCTTTATTTATCGCCAAATATAGGGTTAAATATTTAAATATCTTTAGTTATTGCAATAAAAAAAGTTACTAAAGATGCTTTGCAGATATACCATAAAGAGAAACGCCCAAGGTTACTGGCAAATTCTTTTTCCTATCTGTACACAGATTTCTTACGCAACCCTTCTTGAAATAAGCAGGAAAATGAATTTCGCCATTACCACTACTTGCCATAACAGCTACACCTATATAATATTTATGATTGCGCTCCAGCTTCAATGGTTCTTCTATCCAAACAGATAAATCCTTCTTATCTGAAATTTCGGATAATCGGACGTACAAAGGTCGATGCTGTACAGGCACAAAATTTGTTCCCTTTACTTCATAAATGATTAAGCGAATTGTGCATGAAGCAAAAGTACATTTTTGTACTCGCAACTTAGCTGTTTTCACATAATAGTCTTTATTTACAACAAATAAGGGGCCCGTTTCATATTTCGTGTTTCTAACGTTATGAAATGCAACATCACCTGGTGCCCGAACTCCCTTTCCAAGAATGCTTTCCTGCTTTTTACCGGAAACGACTGTTATATCTGACAAATCACAAGTCTTTTCTTTCAACGTAAGTTGCAGCGAAGTCTTTTTGCTATATACATCATAAGGAATTTTACTGGTCTGATAACTGATATGACTAATCACAAGTTCCTGTTTCATACCATCGGGCACCACCAGAGAGAAATTTCCTTCCTTGTCAGATACCGCATAAATACTATCTACATATACGCTAGCGAATTCAACGTTCTTACCAAATTCATCTACAATATGTCCTTTTATAGTCTTATTTGCAGCAATACATGCCAAAGAAAAGAACTCGCAGACAATCAGAAAAAATATAAATCTCCTCATATTCATAGCTTTAAAACTTTATAGGGTATTTATCTCCGCACATCAGCGAGACATACGTGCACAAAAGCTGATGTGCGTTCTCTTTTTACAAGAGGCTAGCTATCTTTATCATTCTCTTCAATCATCCAATCCGCAATATTGCCCTGTGTAGAATCAAAGTTGACACCTACTTTTACTATAGGTTTCCCGCAAAGCGCAAAGCGCTGGGCATAGTTCTTGAGGTTGATTTGCTGCAAAGCCGTCTGGGCATCCCTGTTCAGCTTCAGCTCTATGATATAGAGACGGATGTCGGTCAACAGCACGATATCTACCCTTCCATTGGGAGTGTGCACTTCTACATCTACCACATAGCCAGTCAAAAGCGAGAAGATGATAAACAGCATCTGCTGGTAATGACCTTCATGGTTGGTGACATTGCAATATGGCACAGTTCCCAGAAAGGTCTGGAGCAGCTGTAATGCTCCGTCCATATCATCCTGACGGATAAGCACAGACATCTGAGCGATGGTGACATCTCCATTCTGGGCAAACATTCCTTCCAGATAGTTAGGAAGAAGACTCTCGAACAATCCTACCTTGATTTCCTTGTTCGGCAAATCAAGAGTATAGAGCTTGCTGGTCTTGTCATAATCTTTGATGGTAAGATAGCCACTTTGGTATAGCAAAGGGGTTATGGCTGTCATGTTCTCTGTCGGGGCATCAAAGGCTGATGATTTGGCATACATTTTTCCAAGAGTTGCCGGCAAGACATGAAACTTCCGCATCATGTTAATCAAGTAGGTTGGAGTGCCGGAAGCGAACCAGTATGAACCGAAATCCTGATTGGCAAAGCAGTTGAGCAGACTGAACGGATTGAATATATCTGACGATTGGGCAGAGAAATGATAACCATCGTAGTTCATTTTCAGTTCTTCGATGGCAGTTTCTCTTGTGGAGCCTAGCGATTTTGCCAATTCATCAATGTCGTCCGACATCTGGGTGAGCAGCTCCTCCTTGGTGATTCCACATATTCCCGAATATTCCCTGTTCATCGAAATATTGGTGATATTATTCAGTTCGCTGAAGATGCTGAGTTGCGAAAACCTGGTGATACCGGTGAGGAAGACAAAGCGGAGATATGGGTCGCAATCCTTCAATGGACTATAGAAATTATGCATGATATTGCGAAGATTCTTGAGATTGTCATCCTCGTGTGCCACATCAAGAAGAGGAGCATCGTATTCATCGATGAGCACGACCACCTTCTTTCCCGTCCGTCTGTACACATTCATAATCAGGTTTGCCAATCTCACATTCGGATCAACAGCATCATTTTCTATACCAAACTTCTTTTCATTCAAGCCGATGATATAGAGCAGGTATCTTTCCAGTTGCTCCTTCTCCATGTGTTTGCCCATAGCCATACTGAAATGGAGCACAGGATATTCTGTCCATTCCTGCTCCAGCTTTTCAATGGCAAGTCCCTTAAAGAGTTCTTTCTTTCCTTCGAAATAACTCTGTAACGTAGATACAAGCAAAGACTTTCCGAAACGGCGTGGGCGTCCCAGAAATATATAGTTGCTGTCAGAATGTGTCATGCGGTAAACATATTCTGTCTTGTCGATATAGAGCCGGTCTTCCGTGCGAATCTTATCGAAGGTTTGTATTCCTATAGGATATCTTTTTCTTGCCATAATTCTACGCTTGATGATATTACAACAGCTTATCTTGCATAAAGCCACTGCAAAGATACGAAGTTTTTTTGGAAACTCTATTAAAAAAGAAGAAATATTGGGTTATCATTTTCAATAATAACTCTCGGGAAGATATTTATCTCATTTTTCCCAAAACAAAAAAGGACTTGAAGAAGATGTTTCATATTTTGCCTACATGTTTCAAGAAGATGCATATCTATCTTTAGACGTTGATGTCCTGAAACAGGACATCAAATTTCATTTGTCTTAATCCATGAATTTGATCATGTCCTGGCGTCTTGGCTTTGCCTCCGGCGATTCGTCAGGATAACCCAGGGCGATGCAGTAGAGCAGTTTGTAATTCTTGGAGAATGCCATGCGGTCGAGGTAAGGCTTGGCTGACGGCGAATCCAATATCCAACGGGCAGAACTGCCCAGGCAGCAGGAGCCGATGCCCTTTGCCCATGCTGCAAGAATGATATTCTCGCCAAGCAAACCGCAATCAATCTGCGCCATATCATAAGTCGTATCGTAGGCAATGCAAACCACGCATGGAGCATTCACGAAGATGTTCTTGAAGCCCTTGCGCTCGGCTATCTTAGGATTATCCTTTACCACGGCCTGGGTTATCGAATCGATGAGTGCAGGAGAATCTATCACTCTGATTTCGTACGACTGCAGATTCTGCCCGTTTGGCGCATGGATGCCGCATTTCAGAATTTCGTTTAGGGCATCACGGCTGATAGCGGAATCCTTGTAAGCACGGATGCTTCTGCGACTCATCATCAAATCGGTTACCACACTTGCAGAGTCAACGCTGGTCATTGCTTCCAGCTGTCTGTTCTCGTTGCAGGCAGTCAACATCAGTGCAGCTGCCAATCCTAAAAATATCTTCTTCATATTATTCATTGTATGATTAAACTTATATTGATAATTAGTATTTACCAATGTAGCGTTATTCGTATATACCGTGCAAAGATAGCAACAAATATTGATATCCAAGAAGATACGTTATGCTTTTTAAGAGTTTTTATCGGTCTAGTATGTTTTACTCTTCCTGAAAGGAAAATCATAAAACGTCAAAATATAACCTAATTAATTTGGTGATTCGGTGTTTTTTTCATATTTTTGCCGCAAAATAGTTATACAGACATTAATATAGAAAAAAGTATGAATATCAAGGAGAATTATCAACAATATGTAAGCCGATACGCTTCTGAGGTGGCTGCCCTGAAGCGTAAGAATACGGGATTCATAACGGGCGAGCTGCTGGCTTTTGGCGGCATCCTCGCCTTCCTGATCTGCTATTTCGCATTGGATGGGGATACGCAGAACTATCTGTTGGGGGCGGTGCTGTGCCTGATTGCCTATCTGGAAATCAGACGACTTGACGATAAGAACAAGGAGAAGATAGAGCATCTTTCGGCTTTGCTCAAGGTTTATCAGGACGAAATCAAGGCTTTGGAGGGGGATTTCTCGCCTTTCGAGACGGGCGATTCCTATCAGAATCCGCAGCATCCTTATTCCTTCGACCTCGATGTCTTCGGCAAGAGTTCGCTGTTCAACCGCATCTGCCGAACCATCACATCGGGCGGTTCGGAGGCGCTCGCCAGGAATCTTACCCGGGAAACGCCTTTGAGCATGGAGGATATCAAAAGAAGAAGGGATTTGCAGAAGGAATTGGCTGGAGAAGGCGAAAACTGGCGAATGGAATTTCTGGCACTTGGCGAAAAGAACAGAAGCCAAACTGCGGATGGCAAAATGGTGAATGGCAAGATGAAGAAGATTGATTCTGCTGCGGTGGTGGATGCGATGCAGAAGGTTTCGAAGATGGAGGTGCCGGCATGGTTTGGATCTCCGGTTTCGCTCGTTATCGGATGGATGATGATTATCGGAGTCATCGGTTCCGTGATTTTATCGATATGCAATATGGTTTCGGTGGATTTCGCTCTGTGGTGGGTGTTGGTTCAATACATGGTGGTGTTCTTCGTCTGCAAGCAGACACTTGATAAGATAGACAGCAATGGCGGCAAGCTTCGACATCAGCTCATCGCCTATGCCCAGATACTCCAGCTTATCAACAGGCGCAATTTCCATAGCGAATTAGGCAAGGAGATGCAGAATTCCCTGGCAGATGCCCTGCCTTCCTTTGCCCAACTGGAAAAGATATTGAAGGGGTATGACAGAAGAGGCAACTTCCTGGGTCTTTTCTTCACCGATGCCTTCATGCTGAGTGATTTCTTCCTGGTTCGCAGTTTCCTGAAATGGAAGAATACCTATATGATGAAGATGGAGGAATGGATGCATATCATCAGCGAGATGGATGCAATGGTTTCGATGGCGGATTTCAGATATAATCATCCGGAGGCGGAAGAGGCGGAATTTGTTTCGGGAAAGCAGGAAGCAGATGCAGAAAGCGATGTTTCTGAAAATGCAGGAATCGGAAGTCCGGAAATCGTGTTCGAAGGTAAGAATCTCTATCATCCTTTCCTGGGTGCCAAGGCGGTGAAGAACGATTTCACCATCAAGGACGACAACTATTATATCATCACCGGAGCCAACATGGCGGGGAAGAGTACCTTCCTGCGTTCGCTGGGCGTGAACTATATCCTGGCGATGGCAGGTATGCCGATATTTGCGGATCAACTGAAGATTTCACGTTTCAGATTGTTCTCGAGTATGAGAACCACCGATGATTTGACGCACGGCATCTCTTATTTCAATGCAGAATTGATTAGATTGGAGGAGCTTCTGAAGTTCTGCAAGGAAAGTGCAGAGGGCAATAAGGAGCCACTCCGAACGCTGATTATTCTGGATGAGATTCTGAAGGGAACGAATTCATTGGATAAGCTGAATGGTTCGAGAAAATTCCTAGAAGCCATCGCCAAGCAGCCGGTGAGCGGTATCATCGCTACCCACGATTTGGAACTCTCCAAGATGGAGAATGATGCATCAGGCAAATTCCACAACTATTGTTTCGAGATAGATTTGGGCACAGATGTTACCTATACTTATAAGATACAGAAGGGTGTGGCAAGAAACCAGAATGCCACCTTCTTACTGAATAAGATTCTGGAGAAATATTAGAATAGAATTCAGAAGAAGTATTAATAGGACTTATAAAAGCACTAATATAGATTTTATATAAAAGAGAAACTCCCGATAATTTGATTGTTTCAAATTATCGGGAGTTTTCCTTTAAATGAATACATTATAACTCAACGCTAGCAAGTCATAACTCAACACTATCAAGTTATAACTCAACGCTATCCAGGCGGAATTTGAGCAAGCCGGCAGGTACCTTAACCATTACCTCATCACCAGCCTTCTTACCCAGAAGGGCCTTGGCGATAGGCGACTTGATAGAGATTTTGCCACTATGCAAATCTGCCTCGTGAGGATTCACGATAACATAACTCATGCTGCACTTGTTGGCGAGATTGGTAATCTTAATCTTGCTCAGCAAGCCAACGGTATCGCTCTTCAATCGAGACTTGTCGATGACACGGGCATTCTCCAAGACCTTCTGCTTGAAGCTGATGCGGCTCAACAGTTTGCCCTGCTCACGTTTGGCAGCATGATACTCGAAATTCTCGCTGAGGTCACCCTTATCACGAGCCTCAGCAATCGCATCACGAACGGCTGGCAACTCTACGTTAACCATGTGTTGAAGTTCGGCCACGAGCTCATCGTAGCCTTCTTGAGACATATATTCCATTTTTCCTTGTTTTCTAGTTTCTTATTGTTCTTAATGAATGATGATTTTTTATTCGGGGTGCAAAGTTACTAGTAAATCACGAAATCACCAAACTTTTTTAGTGAAAAAGTGAAGAAACTAAAGATTAGAAAAAACAGAGGCATCCTAAATCATTATTTTTGGGTATTGCAGAAGTAGATAGATATTCTTACCTTTGCAACCCATTTAGTAGAAAACAACAATGAGAGAAAAAAAGAAGAAACGTTTTACATGGAAGAAATACCATCGTTGGTTCGGACTTGTACTGTCTGTCTTTATGTTGGTATTCTGCGTATCAGGTATCATTTTAAATCATCGCCAGCTATTCGCCGGTTGTGAAGTAAGCAGAAGTCTGATGCCATCGGCTTATCATATCAAGAATTTCAACAACGGCATCATCAAAGGTTCTATCAAGATCAATCACCGCATCAGCAAAACTCCAAGTGATTCCATCCTGGCGTATGGTTATGGTGGCGTATGGCTTACCGATGCAGAGATGAAAAGCTGGAAAGACTTTAACAAGGGATTACCCAAGAACGTGGATGGCAGGAATATCCGCAACATGGTACAGACGAAGAATGGAGAAATCTGGTGTGCAGCCATGATGGATGTATATCGCTTCGACGGAAAGGAATGGAAGATGTTTCCGCTCGCAGATAATGAAGAGCGTATCGCTGACATTACATTGACCAAAGACAGCACAAGCATCATCGCCATGACCCGTTCTGCCGTTTATGAAATATCCGGAAAGAAGACGGATGCAGCCAACGAAAAGAGGGATGCAATCAGCAAAAAGACGAATATTACCCGCAAAATCATCGGTCAACCGGAAGGTTTTGTTCCGGAAGTTACCCTTTTCAAGACCGTTTGGAACCTGCATAGCGGTGCTTTCTTCGGATTAGCCGGAAGATTGGTGGTAGATGCCATCGCCATCGTACTCATCATCCTTTCGATAACGGGCATCATCCTTTTCATTCTTCCTTACCGTATCCGCCGACAGAAGAGATTACAGGCAAGAGAAAGAATGATGAAGCTTGGCAAACAGATGGTGTTCAATGCGAAATGGCATAATAAATTAGGATACACGACTATCATCCTTACGCTTTGGCTATCGATAACAGGTATGTGTCTCCGACCACCTTTAATGATACCTCTGGCGATGAACAAAACTACAGAAAAGGTGAAGGATGGAAATGTCTGGCACGATAAACTTCGTGCTATCCGATGGGATGCAGCAGAGGGCAACTGGCTTGTTTCTACCTCAGAAGGTTTTCTTCGAGTGGATGAGCATTTCTGCCAGAAGCAGGTTTTATTGGATAAGAAGCAATCGCCAAAGATAAGTCCGATGGGCGTGAATGTTTTCGAGAGTGACGGCAAGGGTGGCTGGCTGATAGGATCATTCAGCGGTATGTTCCGTTGGAATCCGGAAAAGAATCTGATTGTGGATTATTTCACAGGGAAAGCCAACCAAGGAAAATCGATGATTCCGATTTCCAGTTCTTTGGTCAGCGGTTATTCCAAGGACTTCTTTGGAGGAAAAGAAGTGATTTTCGATTATAGCAAAGGGGCGAGCTTAGGTGAAACAACATCTACCCCCGAGTTGCTTTCTGCCACCCCCATGTCGCTTTGGAATGTGGCATTAGAACTCCATGTGGGTAGATGCTATTCTCCATTCTTAGGACCTCTTTCCGACCTTTTCGTCTTCATCTCCGGCTTGCTGATTACGCTGGTTTTGCTTTCCGGCTACATCATTCTGCATCGGAGAAAGAAGAAGAGCCCCAAACTTCCTCGGAAATCTCTCTAACCAGATCTATTTTTGCCCATTGCTCAGCATCGGTCAGTTTATTGCCAATCTCACAAGAGGCAAAACCGCATTGAGGACTGAGGCTTAAGCGATTGAGAGAAATATACTTGGCAGCTTCGTGGATTCTGGCGATGACCGTAGCCTTATCCTCCAACACAGGAGATTTAGAGGTTACCAAACCCAGAACCACCTTCTTGCCATCTGCCACATATTTCAATGGTTCGAAACCGCCCGAACGCTCGTCATCATACTCCAGATAGAAGGTATCCACATCTTCATGAGCGAAGAGATAAGGAGCCACGGCATCATAGGCACCCTTGGTGGCATAGCAGGAATGATAATTGCCTCGGCATACGTGGGTGTTGATAGTCAATCCTTCCGGTTTGCCCTCGATGGCAAGATTGTTCACCTTCAGATATTGCAGGGCTTCCTGCTCAAGGGTGAAACCTGTGCCCACCTTAGCCTTCCAGTAATCGCTATCCACAATCATTCCCCAGGTGCAATCATCCAGCTGGATGGTGCGGCAACCGGCTGCATAGATTTCCTGGAAGAAGGTGCGATAAGCCTGGGCAATATCTTCAATCAGCTGGGTGGTATTAGGATAGAACTTGCGGGTGTTCTCGGCATTCTTGCCACGAAACAACTCTGCAAGGAACTGAGCAGGCGCAGGCACCGTCTGCTTTGCCTCGAAGATATATTCGCCCTTAGCATCCAACTCCTCAAACTTCTTCACAAACAGGAAATCCTTGATAAAAGGATGATTCTCGCCGGTAATCTTGCCGGTCAGTTGGATAGAACCCTTGGTTGTCTCCTCGCCATGAAACTGGTAGCCATGCTCCAGTTCGATATGTTCCACACCATTGAATCCCCACATAAAGTCGAGATGCCAATAGCTGCGGCGGAACTCGCCATCAGTGATATAAGGCAGGCGATGCGCCTTCTGCTGCCTGATGACCTCAGTAATCAGACGGTCTTCGATGCAGCGAAGGTCGGTGGCAGAAATCTTGCCATCAGCAAACTTGGCTCTTGCTTCTTTCAACTCTGCAGGATGCAAATAGCTGCCCACTGCCTCAAAATGTATATTTCTTACGTTGCTCATTATTTTATCTCCTATATTTTTTAATGAAGAATGACTCTTAATTTGCCATTATCAGATGATGAACGGCTCTTTGCATCCGGAATTGCGAGTGCAAAGGTAAGAGAAAGAATTTTATCTGCCAAATATTCTTCGTAATTCAGAAAAATATGCTATCTTTGCAGCGTATTAAGCAAATTCACAGAATATTATTCTGCAAGAAACGCTAAAAGGAGAAACAAAGAAACTATAAAACAGAAAGAAAAGGAACAATGGCTACAGAAGAAAATCTCGATGAAATCGATATCAAGATACTCAAGTTGTTGCAGCAGAACTCACGACTCACCGTGAAGGAACTTGCCGCAAGAGTACACCTCTCCCCTTCTCCCACCTTCGAACGACAGAAGCGACTGGAGCGTGAGGGATACATCCAGCGATATGGAGCGATAGTGGATCATCACAAGATGGGACACAACGTGATTGTGCTCTGCAATATCCGATTGAAGCAGCACACCCATGATTTGATTCAGCAATTCATGGACACCGTGCAAACCATCGACCAGATAACGGAATGCTACAACACCACCGGCGATTACGACTTCCAGATCAAGGTGTATGCCCGGGATATGAAGGATTATCAGGACTTCATGCTCAACACCCTGGGAAATATCGACTGCATCGGAAGCCTTCACAGCATCATCGTAATTGGCGAAATCAAGGATTCGCATTATATCCCTGTGAATCAAAACAAGGAGAAGAAGAATTAAATCAAGAAAGAATGAAAGAGAATAAATATTAAGGAGTAAGAATTATGTTTTGGAAAAAGATCATCATCCTATACTTTGCTCTCCCCATGCTTTTCTGCCTTCCATCCAAGGCACAGAAGCCGGGAAATATCGTCAGCGAGCAAACCATCAGAAAACTTGGAGAGAAGCATTTCTTCTCCATCTCTCCTATCCCTGACCCCATCTTCCATCTGATGCAAGGAAAGACGTATAAAAAGAATTGCACCGTAGCAAGAAGCGAACTGCGATATCTGAGATGCCTGCATGTGGATAAGGACGGCAGGAAGATAGTGGGAGAAATGGTGGTGAACAAAGCGATAGCTGCTGATGTACTCGCTATCCTCAGAAAGCTATATAAGGCAAAATATCCGATAGAGCGAATGAGACTTATCGACTACTGGGATGCCGATGACGAGAGGGCAATGAGGGACAACAACTCCTCCAGCTTCAATTTCCGATTCATCTCACATACCAAGACCGTTTCGAAGCACGGCAAGGGACTTGCCGTTGACATCAATACCCTCTACAATCCCTATCATAAGCATTTGAAGAATGGCAAGGAAGTGGTAGAGCCAGCTACGGCACGACCTTATCTCGACCGTAGCAAGCACCATGCTTACATGATCAGAAAGGGCGATTTATGCTACCGGCTCTTTAAAGAGAAAGGGTTCCGATGGGGTGGCGACTGGAAACATAGCAAGGATTACCAGCACTTCGAGAAATAAGGACACAAGAAGGCTATGCTGTTGTTGCTTGAGATTCTGCAACAAATAGCATAGCCTTTTTATGATCTGGCTGCTTTATTATCTAGCAGCATAACTAGCTGATAATCCAACTGTCCTTAGTAAGAATTGTCTAACTGCATCCAATTACCTAACTGTACCAAACAGAATTATAATCTCTGCGGTCATCTTCCTCATTATAGAGGTTCTCATACTCTAGGTTCATTGCCTCGAATTTTTCCTGTGTCTGTTTCATAATAGCCCCTCCTATTACTTTAAGTTAATAAATTCGTTTCTATCTTTTGTATATGCAAAAATAGCAAAAAAATGAATCGATGCTGTCAACTATTCAGAAAACTTTTGTATTTTTGCATCAGAAAGCCATATTTGGCGACATTAAGAACAATTAGAATAAAGAATAAGAACAATTAGAATAAAAAACATGAAGATACTGCATACATTTCGACTCAATCGGGTAAAGTGGCGCCACTGGTTATTGCTGGTACTGCTCCTCCTCATTACTCTTGCCAAAATGATTCCTCTATGGGGATTCATCTACACCACCCGTATCTATCCGATTATCGGCACACTCCTTTCTCCCATCTCAGGATTTTTTCCTTTTGCCGTAGGCGATATCTTCATCGTTCTCAGCATTGCCTGGGTTATCTTCTATCCCATCTATGAGATAGGATTGAGAAAGAAGCTTGCCAAGCGATACTTCTTCCTGGCAGCAAAGAAAGGCAGCTATCCCAAGAAGAAGGTTATATTCGGAAGAGTGGCAGAATACCTGCTTTGGGTATATGCCTGGTTCTACATCGCCTGGGGATTGAACTACTCCCAGCCGAATATCTATGATAGAATAGGAATGAAGCCGGTGGAAGTAAGCGAAGCTAAATTCAAGGCATTCGCCTATCAATATGCCGACAGCCTCAACGCTTTAAGCATTTCTTCTGATATTGCCGGGAGTAGCATTTTCTCTGATAGCATCGTAGATGACGGTTTGAAAAATCGGGTGCGGGATGCGGTTCTGAAGGAATATAATAAAATAGGTTATAAGGAGGGTATCAATGCACCTTTCAACCAGCATCCTCATGTCAAGACGATGGTATTCACACCCCTCAGTTCGATGTCGGGCGTTACCGGAAGCATGGGGCCTTTCTTCTGTGAGTTTACGCTTAATGGAGATATTCTCCCCCACGATTATCCTGCCACCTATGCCCACGAGTTTGCTCACTTTCTGGGTGTAGCCAACGAGGGAGAGGCGAATTTCTACAGTTACATCGTGTGCACGGCATCGGCAGATAAGCTGATGAGGTTCAGCGGCTATTACCACATATTCTTCCACGTACTGAACAATGTATTCGATATTCTCGGCGAAAAGGAGGGAGAAAAATTCCTGAAACATATCCGTCCCGAGATTATCCAACTGGCAAAGAGCGACCGCCGCTACTGGCTCGGCAAGCGATGCAAGGCATTGGATGCCGCCCAGGATTTCATCTTCGAACTCTACCTCAGGAGCAACCATGTGGCAGAAGGCAGGAAGAGCTATTCGGGCGTTGTCGGCTTGATACTGGCTTGGGAAGAAAAAAATAATACTTGAATGGTACGATTATATGACCATCCAAAACGGGAAAAGTAAAAAAGGGGATACTTTTTTTCGATACCAGCTTAATTTTTGCATCATTTTCTTCTTTTAATAGAATATAGAAGAGAAAAAATGGGCAAAACCTGCCATTTCTTTTGCAAAAAGTATATATTTGCAATCGAATTGCAGATATCAAAAAGATATAGATATGAAGAAAGAAAAGAATTTTTCAGACACTGATTTTTCGGAAAAGATAGAACCATCGGATAAGAAGGCATTAGAAAGCTTATCGGATGATGAGATTCTGCAGGGCTTCAAGGATGCCGATGCCAGAATAGTGAGGGAGTATTACTACGGATACTGCCGGGTGGCTTATTGCATCTACGATAAGCGATACGACCTGCAGCACAAGCCGGGCATGGACTTTTATTCATTGGCTCACGAATACTATCTCTATCTCTGTGAACACGGCTTCAAGCCGCTGGAAGACCGAAAACCGAGCATGTCGCTCAAAACCTGGATGGTGAATGGCTTCCGGTTCCTGCTGCTGGATAAACTGAAGGAGGTGGTGAAGGAGCATCGCTTCGAGAGTTTCGAGGCACGACAGGAAAGCCGCAAGATGCAGTTTGACGTAACCGACAACCAGTTTGAGCACGATCTGTACCAGACGATAGAAGACATCGGCAATTTCTATTATGGCAGAGACAGCAAGAACAGCATCATCCTGAAGATGCTCTATATAGAGGGATTCAGGGGCAAGGACGTAGCCGCTCAGTTGGGCATATCCCATTCTGCCGTCACCCAGCGTTGTCAGAAGATGATGCACGATGTGGTGATTCCTTATTTCAAGAGATACTTCGATGCATCGGAATACGGAAGCTATCTGTCGTTCGGCGATGAAGACGCATCAGTTTCCAGTGCTCCTAAGATGTCGATGCCGAGAATGAGTTCTATGCCGAGAATGATGGCAGAATGCATGTGCTGCGAGGAATCGGCAGATAATGGCAATAACATATTTAATAATAAGAATAATATGGAAGATATGAAGAAGGGAAGAATCACTCCTAGCTGGATTGATTCATTGAAGGAAAACGAGATTTTTGTGTTTGGCAGCAATCTGGCTGGCATGCATGGTGGTGGAGCAGCCCGTATAGCCCGCCTGCATTTCGGTGCCGTCATGGGCAAGGGTGTAGGCTTGCAGGGCCAGAGTTATGCCATCCCTACGATGCAGGGCGGCGTAGAAACCATCCGTCCATACGTGGAGGAATTCATTATCTTTGCCCATCAGCATCCCGAGCTACATTTTCTGGTAACCCCAATAGGTTGCGGCATCGCCGGTTTCGAAGCCGAAGACATCGCCCCTTTGTTCGAGAGCGCAAAGGAGATGAAGAACATCAGCTTACCGGAGAGTTTCTGGGAGGTGATAGAGTAAAGAAATGGAGTAATATACAATTTAAACATCATAAGATATGAAGACAAATAAAAAAGATAAGTATTTTGATATACCAAAGAATTATCAGAATTTTGTATTGGTACAAAAGACAAATGCAAAACCAGAAGATTATGGTTATACAGAGGAGGCTGTATTGAATGTTTTGAATCTGGTCAAGAATGATCCAAACAATTATGACCTTGAAGATGACGAGCTACAAAACGACTTAGGTTGTTTCTTCAACGACGGTGTATGCGTTGAAAGAAATGTAGAGTTTGCTAAATATTGGTTTGCCAAATCTGCAGATCAAGGCAATGACTTAGCTCGTAGCAACTTGGCAGACATCTATCGTAAAGGTACAGATGGAACAGAAGTTGACCTAAAGAAAGCATTTGAATTGTATAAGGCCTGTGGTTTGCCATACGCCCACTATCGTTGTGGAGAATTTTACGAGAAAGGTTGGGGAGTAGATAAAAATATAGAAGAAGCTAAACGCTACTATTCATTAGCCTACTCAGAAGGACATCCTTTGGCTAAAAAGAAACTAAAAGAGTGGAATTTTTTAGAGGATTAAATTAGAGGATTAAAGATGAGAAATCAAACTATACCACAAGAATATGAGCCATCCCCAAGCGAAGTTGAAAAATACATTCGCTTGTGGGATAGCTTAGACAATTATGTAAATCAAGAGAAAGCTCTTGACAAATTGTTTTTCAGCTTATGCCAAAAGAATAATACCATAGAAGATGTTCTGCTAAAATGCTCTACACTAAATGACTTCTATAGTACCAACATATTTGATATTCATGCTGTTGCCAAGCATATACTATCAATTGCTGATTTTGACAAGAGACTGAAAAATGGAGATTTAACATTAGTGGATGAAATTGCCCACGTCGAAGTTGGAAAAGAAAAGAAGCAGCATTTTTTCTACTCATTTGCATCAAAATATTGCAGCCACCATCAACCATTAATGTATGCTATTTACGATAACTATGTAGAGAAAGTGTTACTGTATTTCAAAAGACGCGACAAGTTCTATAATTTCAACAATTCCGACTTACGAAACTACCCAGTTTTCATCAATATTATACATAAGTTCCAAGAGAGCTATGGGTTAACAGCATACAATCTAAAAGAGATAGATAAATATCTATGGCAATTAGGTAAATCTTATTACAAAAAATATAATTAAGTAACTATGTTAGGAGCAATGATAGGAGATATTGCTGGCTCAAAATATGAGTTCAACAATACGTTTGATTATGATTTCGAGATATTCGGAGAGGGATGCGACTTCACCGATGATACCATCTGTACGGTAGCGGTAGCCGATGCGATACTGAACGGACGAAGCTATCAGGAAAGCCTGCTGGATTGGTGCCGCCGCTATCCTTCTCCAAAAGGAGCGTATGGCGGAAGATTCGCGGGGTGGATTCGTTCTCTTGATCCGCAGCCATACAATAGCTTTGGCAATGGTTCGGCGATGCGAGTATCACCGGTGGCTTGGCAATTCAATGACCTGTCGCAGGTTTTGGAAGAGGCCGAGAAAACGGCTCTTCCTACCCATAACCATCCCGAAGGAATCAAGGGAGCCAAAGCCGTGGCTCATGCCATCTGGCATTTCAGAAAAAGCAAATTCTCAGAGGAATCCAAGGAGTGTAAGGGTGAGAAAGCTAAAGAATATGATGATAAGGCAATGAAAACATTCAAGAATATCGCCCGCAGCTATTACGAAGATTTCGAAACACGAGATTATCCGAAAGGCAAGTTCGACGAAACCTGCATGGATGCCGTGCCTTTATCTTTCTATCTCCTCTCGCAAGCCTTATCCTTCGAGGATGCCATCCGCCTAGCCATATCTCATGGCGGCGATAGCGATACCATCGGAGCCATCGTCGGCTCCATCGCCGAAGCCCGATTTGGTATTCCACAAGAAATAAAAGAGAAGGCAATTTCTTTTCTTCCGGATGATATGAAAGATGTATTGAAACAATTCGCAGGAAAATGCGAAATAAAGCCCCAATAATTTTGGTGTTATCGAAGAAAAACCGTAATTTTGTGGCAATTAAAACAAGTAAATATGACGAATCATGATTTTTGGATGTCCATCAGTGACATAATCAATGAAGGATTTACATCTGAAGGTCTAGCAAAATTAGATGATTATGCAGAACAATTCAGTACTGGAAAGATCTTATATAAACGATTTTCACCGTCAGAACAGTATGGGTGCTGTGAAGGAGGTAGAATCCATGTTATTGCATCCTTACTCGCGGGAGCAGAAGTTGGCACAGATCAACTCTCTGCACCAAAAGGCAGTTTCAAAAGAGAGCAGCAACTCGGAAATATCCAAAAGAAGCGAATTAGCCATGATTGAAAAATTGAAGAAAAGAGGATTGATATAAAACAAAAAAAGCAGCACGTGAAATCATGCTGCTTTTTAAAATTCTTATATAATTTAGTTTACTCGCTTGCAAGTAATTCTCTGCTTATACTGAGGGCCTTCCTCTAAGGTAACCTCCAATACAACAGTATCATTTTTGAAGGAAACAACAGTATAAGTTATATCTATATCACCTCTGTTGTCATACAGAATGATTTTATTGCCAGAAACCTCATATTTGTAAGTATAGCTAGATGAATGCCAGTCACCACCATAATACCAATACCATTTGTAGGTTCCATCACCCTTGAAAAGGATTCTCTCACTATCCCCTTCAGGAACATCCTGATCAACCTTAATAAGATTCTCATCCTCTGTATCATCATATCCCCAGCCAGAAATGTGAGTCGTCTGCCACATTCCTATACAATTAGTCTTGATATCATCTTGTGATGGAGCATCGTCATCATCAGATGAACAAGCGGTGAAAGACACCATTGAGAACAAGGCGAAAAGAATCGCCATTAAAGAAAAATGTAACTTTTTCATAAGTTGTGCCCGTTATGCCGATAGCTAAGCTTTTAATGTTATTAAATTAGTGAATCCGATAGATTATAATTGCGAAGCCATCGTTCTCTACATTACCTACGGATACAAAACACGTGGACGAAACCTGTCCACATTGCAGCCGTAGGAAAAGCTGAGGAAAACGACAAGTAACGCCCACGCTATAGCGGACGCTTACTATCTGCCGGTATTCCTGCTTTTTATTGAAGTTTCCTACGTTCCAATGTGCATGACCGAATAGCAAACGCTAATTTAACCATCAAAAAACAGAAGTCAAACTCTTGCGAGAAATCATTCTGGTTGCAAAAGTACAAAAACTTTCTGAATAATCAGCATTTACCATTCATTTTTTTCGTCAACTTCTTCTTTTTTATCTTATTTCTCCTCAAAGTAACTCCCAGCTTCCATCTTGCAATCCATCGCACGGCACTTGTTGTAACGCTCTCTGGCTCTGTTTTCTCTTGCAAACATCGCCTTGGTGCCAGCCTCATCTTCCGAGAACTGAAGGTGGTTGTCGATACCCATATCCTGAGCGATGTTCTCCACATCAAGATCATCGGTGCCGATGAAGGTAAAGGTCCAGTTCTGCTTCTTCAACTTCTCAATGAGGTTCTTGATCATCTCCAAATCATACTCCTCGCTGCAATTCTCCTCACCATCCGTAATGATGGTTACCAATACGCTGTCATCCTCGGTAGTCAGGGCGTTGATCTTGGCTATACCCATGCCTATGGCATCATAAAGAGGGGTGCCGCCACATGGGTTGTAATCCCTTGAGGTCAAAGGGGTGGCATGACGGGCAGACACATTATCATAGAACAGATTCTTGTGGGTGCTATCGAAGGTGATGAGCGTTACACGCTGCTCCATGTTCTTATGCGTCTTCTGCATTTTCTGAATCGTGGTCAGGGTCTCGTTGATGCCCACCAGTGCCTGGCGCTCGATAATGCTCATGCTGCCACTCTCATCCACTACCAAAAGATTGAATACTCGTTTCATAACTTGTTTCTCCTATTAATTTTAATTGTTCAACATATTCTGTTTTCATCAAGAAGAGGGAACTTTCCCCTCTTCCTGATTGCTTCTTTATCCCTTAAAAGAAAAAATAGAGGGAAAAATTAATCTGAGGATTATCTTTTTTCAAAGATATTTTTGCCAGTAGAAATAAAACTCGTACTTTTGCACCCAATTATTATATCATACAAGTTATTAAATTACATCAAGTTACTATATTATATAAGGAGATGAAAGAAATATTGATAGTAAGCATCGGCAGCTTCTTCGGAGGCGGCATGAGATATTGGATTTCAAAGATGGTGCAATCCTGCACGGTGATTGCCTTTCCTTTCGGAACCATGGCGGTGAATGTGGCGGGATGCCTCATCATCGGTTTTCTCTCGGGATTGAACTGGCGGGAAGGGGGATGGATGTCGCCATCTGCCAAACTGCTGCTCACTACGGGATTCTGCGGAGGATTCACAACCTTCTCTACCTTCATGAACGAGGGGGCAGGATTGATGAAGGAGGAAAATTACCTCTATATGATGCTCTACCTATTCGGAAGCCTGGCATTGGGGCTCGTCGCCGTACTCGCCGGACATTATCTGGCGAAGATTATCGCATAAAATACTTCAGAGAATAGAAAGAAGAAGCCCCCGGATTGCCGAGAAAGAAGACCGGAGAACAGAAAGAAGAAGAACCCGGATTGCCGAGAAAGAAGACCGGAGAACAGAAAGAAGAAGAACCCAGATTGCCGAGAAAGAAGAAAGGAGAACAGGAAGAAGAAGAACCCGGATTATCGCATAAAATACAGAAGATAGGATTCCATCAGATGAAGAAATGATGAAAATTCTATCTTTTTTATTATTTTATATTTTCAAAATGCCTTAATTACGAAATTTATTCGTAAATTTGCAGAAAATAATCTGCACTCGACTATTTGAAAGCATGCTTTCATTGTACTCGTTTGCTTAATTTTTGCACCAATGAATACATTAGATACAAACAATATAAAATGGAGCGAGAATGTAATCATCGCTGATGCCGATTATATCGACAAAGTGGCTTTCGACCTAACTGTCAACTTCGAGCGAATGATCAACCGCCGCATCCAGCCAGCAGATATGGCTCAATGGGCAGTGTGCATTGCCCTCGACGGAGGACTCAGAGAGGGGGAGCACGAAACGCAAGTGGTGCTTATCCATGATAAGAAATCTCTGGCGATGAAGAATTTCCGCCCTTCCAACTATGAGAAGGATCTCAACGCCCAGGCTTTCAAGGATGATAAGCTGGGAGAATTCATCTTTGCCTCTTATCCTACCGAGGAAAAGATGGTGGGAAAGGATGAATTCCTCGTAGAAGTGGCACGCACCGTATGCAACACCAAGGAGGTGAAAAGGGTGATGGTGATTCCGAACTCGGAAGATGGAGATGCCTACGACCAGCTGAGAGATATGCTGAGAAAGGTGGAGGATGACGACAAGCGCATCACGCTCTTCGCCATGCAACCCATGCCGGGAGGAAACTTCCGACAGGAGATTCTGGGTTACTCGCTGATGAACGCCCTCGGAATCTCGGCAAAGGAGATAAAATAAACATTAAAATAATAAACATAATAATAAAAAACAAAATTATAAATGAGTAGAGTACTTATGATTGGCGCTGGTGGCGTGGCTACCGTGGCTGCCTTCAAGATCGTCCAGAACCAGGATGTTTTCACCGAGTTTATGATTGCTAGCCGTCGCAAGGAAAAGTGCGATAAGCTGGTTAAGGATATCCACGCCAAGGGCTACAAGATGGATATTCAGACGGCTGAGGTGGATGCCGACGACGTTGAGCAGTTGAAGGCTCTCTTTAATAGCTATAAGCCTGAGCTTGTCATCAACCTTGCTTTGCCTTACCAGGATCTCACCATCATGGATGCCTGTCTTGCTTGCGGTTGCAACTATATGGATACCGCTAACTATGAGCCAAAGGACGAGGCTCACTTCGAGTACTCATGGCAGTGGGCATATAAGGAAAAGTTCGAGCAGGCAGGTCTCTGCGCTATCCTCGGCTGCGGTTTCGACCCAGGTGTTTCCGGCATTTTCACCGCATACGCTGCCAAGCATCACTTCGATGAAATCGAGGTGCTCGATATCGTGGATTGCAACGCCGGAAACCATCACAAGGCTTTCGCAACCAACTTCAACCCTGAAATCAATATCCGCGAGATTACCCAGAAGGGACTCTGGTACAAGGATGGCGAATGGATTGAAACCGACCCTCTGTCTATCCACAAGCCTCTCACCTACCCTAACATCGGCCCTCGCGAGAGCTATCTGATGCACCACGAGGAGTTGGAGAGCCTGGTGAAGAACTACCCTACCATCAAGGAGGCACGCTTCTGGATGACCTTCGGTCAGCAGTATCTCACCTACCTCGACTGCATTCAGAACCTCGGTATGAGCCGCATCGACGAAATCGAGTACGAGGCTCCATTGGCAGATGGCTCAGGCAAGACAGCCAAGGTGAAGATTGTTCCATTGCAGTTCCTCAAGGCAGTATTGCCTAACCCACAGGATCTTGGCGAGAACTATGATGGCGAGACATCCATCGGTTGCCGCATCCGTGGTAAGAAGGATGGCAAGGAGCGTACCTACTACATATATAACAACTGCAAGCACCAGGAGGCTTACAACGAAACCGGCATGCAGGGCGTAAGCTACACCACTGGTGTGCCAGCCATGATTGGTGCGATGATGTTCCTGAAGGGCATCTGGAAGAAACCAGGCGTCTGGAACGTAGAGGAGTTCGACCCAGATCCATTCATGGAGCAGTTGAACAAGCAGGGATTGCCATGGCACGAGGTGTTTGATGGCGATTTGGAGATTGATTAAACTTTAAACATGAAAAGAATATGGCAAAAGAGATAGAAGAGGGCAAATTGACCCCCAACGAGGGAAAACTGAAAGCCCTCCAGGCAGCCATGGCGAAGATTGAGAAAGACTTCGGCAAGGGCTCTATTATGAAACTCGGCGATGAGCACGTCGAGAATATCGAGGTGATTCCTACGGGCAGTATCGCTCTCGACAATGCATTGGGCGTAGGCGGTTATCCAAGGGGACGTATCATCGAAATCTATGGTCCTGAATCTTCTGGTAAAACAACATTGGCCATCCATGCCATCGCAGAGGCTCAGAAGGCGGGCGGTATTGCTGCCTTCATCGATGCCGAGCATGCTTTCGACCGCTTCTATGCTGCCAAGCTGGGCGTGGATGTGGATAACCTGTGGATTTCACAGCCAGACAATGGTGAGCAGGCATTGCAGATTGCCGATCAGCTGATCAGCTCTGCTGCCGTAGATATCGTGGTAGTTGATTCTGTAGCTGCCCTGACTCCTAAGAAGGAAATCGAGGGCGACATGGGTGATAACGTGGTAGGTCTTCAGGCACGATTGATGAGCCAGGCACTCCGCAAGCTCACTTCTACCATTAGCAAGACCAATACTACCTGCATCTTCATCAACCAGTTGCGCGAGAAAATCGGCGTGATGTTCGGCAACCCTGAGACAACTACCGGTGGTAACGCCTTGAAGTTCTATGCATCAGTTCGCCTGGACATCCGCAAGGCAACAGCCATCAAGGACGGCGAGGATGTGGTAGGTAATCTGGTTCGCGTGAAGGTAGTGAAGAACAAGGTGGCTCCTCCTTTCCGCAAGGCGGAATTCGACATTATGTTCGGCGAAGGCATCAGCCGTGCCGGCGAGGTATTCGGTTTGGCAGTAGCCAACGGCATCATCGACAAGAGCGGCAGCTGGTACAGCTACGGCGGTTCAAAGCTCGGACAGGGTGCAGATGCCTGCAAGGCATTGCTCAAGGATAATCCTGAGCTTCTCGACGAGCTGGAGGCAAAGGTTCGTGAAGCACTCGCTGCCAAGGATCAGAAATAAGACTCAGATGAAGTAAAACTCAGATAAGGTAGGTTACACCTTATTACATATAGGGACATTATCTGGAAGAAGAAGAAAGAGTTCCCTAAAAACGAAATAGGAATCAAGATATGAGGAATGCGACATTTTATCGCTTCTTTTATCTTGATTCCTTTTATTTTGTCAGTACCTGACTGACAGCTTGTCAGCCAAAATCAGGAAAACACAGAAAACAAACAGCCAAATCCAGAAAAAAAATCCATTGGCACACGCTTTGTTAATTAGAAAGCGTGAACACTGAGTTCAGGAGGTTCCCGATAGATGCATATCTTCGGCAGACTTCCCCCGAAGGCAGCGATTCATGAGATAAATAACAATATTAATAACGAAAAAATAAAAAAAAGATATAATCATGGGAAAAGTAATTGGAATTGACTTGGGTACCACAAACAGTTGTGTTGCCGTTTTCGAAGGTAGCGAACCAGTTGTAATCGCTAACAGTGAAGGTAAGCGTACTACTCCATCAGTAGTAGGTTTCGTTAAGGATGGTGACCGCAAGGTAGGTGATCCTGCTAAGCGTCAGGCCATCACAAACCCTAAGAACACTGTATATTCTATCAAGCGTTTCATGGGTGAGACATACGCTCAGAGCCAGAAGGAAGCTGAGGCAATGCCTTACACCGTAGTAAACGAGGGTGGTTATCCACGTGTTGAAATCGAGGGTCGCAAATATACTCCACAGGAGATTTCTGCAATGGTTCTCCAGAAGATGAAGAAGACTGCAGAGGATTATCTCGGACAGGAGGTTACAGATGCTGTTATCACAGTTCCTGCTTACTTCTCTGACTCACAGCGTCAGGCTACAAAGGAGGCTGGTCAGATTGCAGGTTTGAACGTTCAGCGTATCGTAAATGAGCCTACAGCCGCAGCTTTGGCTTACGGTGTTGACAAGGCTAACAAGGATATGAAGATTGCCGTATTCGACCTGGGTGGTGGTACATTCGATATCTCTATCCTTGAGTTCGGTGGCGGCGTATTCGAGGTACTTTCTACCAATGGTGATACTCACCTGGGTGGTGATGACTTCGACCAGGTAATCATCAACTGGTTGGCTGATGGTTTCAAAGCAGAAGAAGGCGTAGATCTCCGCAAGGATCCTATGGCTATGCAGCGCTTGAAGGAGGCAGCTGAGAAAGCTAAGATTGAGTTGTCTAGCTCTACATCTACAGAAATCAACTTGCCATACATCACAGCAGTTGACGGTATGCCAAAGCACTTGGTTAAGACTTTGACCCGTGCACAGTTCGAGCAGTTGGCTCACAACCTGATTCAGGCTTGTCTCGTACCTTGCCAGAATGCCGTTCGTGATGCTAAGCTCTCTACATCAGATATCGACGAGGTTATCCTGGTGGGTGGTTCAAGCCGTATCCCAGCCGTTCAGACACTCGTTAAGAACTACTTCGGCAAGGAGCCTTCTAAGGGTGTTAACCCTGATGAGGTAGTAGCAGTAGGTGCAGCTATCCAGGGTGCCATCCTGAACAAGGAAGAGGGTGTTGGCGACATCGTATTGCTCGACGTTACTCCATTGACTCTCGGTATCGAGACCATGGGTGGTGTAATGACCAAGCTCATCGATGCTAACTCTACCATCCCTTGCAAGAAGAGCGAGGTATTCTCTACAGCAGCTGATAACCAGACAGAGGTTACCATCCACGTATTGCAGGGTGAGCGCCCAATGGCAGCTCAGAACAAGAGTATCGGTCAGTTCAACCTGACAGGTATCGCTCCTGCTCGCCGTGGTGTTCCTCAGATTGAGGTTACCTTCGATATCGATGCCAACGGTATCTTGAACGTATCAGCTAAGGATAAGGCTACAGGCAAGGAGCAGAGCATCCGCATCGAGGCTTCATCTGGCTTGAGCGAGGACGAGATCAACCGCATGAAGGCTGAGGCAGAGCAGAACGCTGCTGCTGATAAGGCTGAGCGCGAGAAGATCGACAAGATGAACCAGGCAGACAGCATGATCTTCACCACCGAGAACTTCCTGAAGGATAACGGTGATAAGATTCCTGCAGACAAGAAGCCAGGCATCGAGCAGGCATTGCAGCAGTTGAAGGATGCTCACAAAGCAGGTGATGTTGCAGCCATCGATTCAGCTATCAACAACTTGAACACCGTAATGCAGGCAGCTTCTCAGCAGATGTACCAGGGCGGCCAGCAGGCAGGTCCTCAGGGTGGCCAGCAGGCACAGCAGGGTGCTAACGATGGCGCTCAGGATGTTCAGGATGCAGATTTCGAGGAGGTTAAGTAATCTCTCTCATCATAGAGATATTAGATTAGCATAAAGATCAAAGGCGTGTAAGGCTCTGAAAATGAGTTTTACACGCCTTTTTTCGTGTCTTTATGTTTTTTTATATATCTGCTTATGGCTTTATCGCAGAAAAATATGTATATTTGCAGGTTATGAAGGGGCGGAAGTTCCAGCAAGAGAAGAAAAAGACAAGTTCTAGTAAAAGAAGGAAAGGAAACGGGATATGGCAAAGAAAAGACCGCAGGTAGCACTGGTTTATGATTTTGACGGGACATTATCTCCCGGCAACATGCAGGAGTTCGGATTCATCCAGGCAACCGGAAAGACGAAGGAGGAATTCTGGGATAAAAACCGGAAGCTTGCCGTGGGCAAGGATGCCAACGGCATTCTTACCTATATGTATATGATGCTGGATGAAGCGAAGAAGAACCATATCTCGCTCACCCGCGAATCCTTCCAGAGCTTCGGCAGGAATGTGGAGCTCTTCCGTGGCGTAAGGCAATGGTTCTCGTTCATCAACGAATATGGTGCAAGCATCGGTCTCGATATCAAGCACTATATCAACTCCTCGGGATTGAAGGAGATGATAGAGGGCACACCCATCGCTCAGGAATTCGAGAACATCTATGCCTGCTCGTTTCTCTATAATGAGGATGGCATCGCCTATTGGCCAGCCGTAGCCGTGGATTATACCACGAAGACGCAGTTTCTCTTCAAGATCAACAAGGGCATCCGTCAGGTGAGCGACAACAGCAGGGTGAACCAGTATATTCCTGATAACAAGCGCCCTATCCCTTTTCCGCGAATGATTTATTTCGGGGATGGAGAAACCGACGTGCCCTGTATGAAGATGGTGAAGGAGCATGGCGGTCATTCCATTGCCGTATATGATACTCCCCAGAAGGAGGCGATGGCATGCCAACTGGTAAGGGAAGGCCGTGCCAACTTTATGTGTACGGCTAATTACAGCAGGGGAAGCGTGATGAACATCATCGTGAAGCGAATTCTGGATAAAATCAAGGCGGATTTCGAATTCGACAGATTGATAGAGGTGAACCAGAAGAAGGCGTGGAAGTAAAGGGGTGGCTTGACAGGAGGAAGGAGGACAGGCGATGGAATCGCCTGGAACGGAGGCAAAAAGGGGGACTTGCAACTTGAAGCGAGGGGCTTTTTGCTGAAACGCTGAAACGCAGGAAAGAAAAAGAAAGAAATATAATATTAATAAATAATTAATGGGAAGAAACAAATACTCAGCAGGAGAAATCAAGGAAATCGGAAAGTTGCTGCGCCTGAAGAATGCCGGCAACCGTTTGCAACAGAAATTGATACGCCACGACCTTCGCGTGGATTATGAATTCAACATCTCTGACTTCAATGAGCCGGGCAAGGCTTTCGGCGAGGAGGAACTGCAGGATGCCATCAAGCGTGGCGCCATCCAGATTCTCGACGATGCCACCATCGAAGCCATGAAGGCGAAACGTGCAAGAGACAAGGCACGTGATGAGGCAGAGAAGCAGAAGGATGCCATCGCCAGCGGTGAGCAAACCGACTGGCAGGAGGCAATGAAGGAATGGAACGAATGGGAAAGTTCTAAAGAAAAATAAATGTTAGAATCGAATTCCGAAGGAGATTCCGAGATAATGAATTCCGAAAGAAATTCCGAGGATTTATTGAATTATAAATAAGATAGAAACAAAAAAGAAATATGGCTAAAGTATTGATCAAGACTTCAGAGGGCGACATCAAAGTGCGCCTCTACGACGAGACTCCTCAGCATCGTGACAACTTCCTGAAGTTGGCGAAGGAGGGATATTTCGATGGAACACTCTTCCACCGTGTCATCAAGGATTTCATGATCCAGGGCGGCGACCCTGACAGCAAGGGCGCTCCTAAGGGCAAGATGCTGGGCACGGGCGGACCTGATTACACCATCCCTGCCGAGTTTGTTTATCCACAGCTCTTCCACAAGCGCGGTGCCTTGAGCGCTGCCCGTCTGGGCGACGAGGTGAACCCTGAGCGTGAGAGCAGCGGCAGCCAGTTCTATATCGTCTGGGGAAAGACCTACAAGCAGAACGAGCTGAAGCAGATGGAAAAGCAGATGGGCATGCAGATGGAGCAGAACATCTTCAACCAGCTTGCCAAGGAGCACCATGATGAAATCATGAACTTCCGCCGCAACCGCGACCGCGAGGGCTTGATGAAGCTCCAGGATGAGCTGGTGGATGAAACCAAGAAGCGCTGCAAGGAGCAGGGTTACCCTAAGTTTACCGAGGAGCAGCAGAAGGCTTACACCGAGGTGGGCGGAACCCCATTCCTCGACAACCAGTACACCGTTTTCGGCGAGGTAGAGGAAGGTCTTGACGTAGTAGAGAAGATTCAGAACTGCGAAACCATGCGTGGTGACCGCCCTAAGGAGGATATCAGCATGGAGATTTTCATTATAGAGGAGTAAAGGCTTTAAGTAGCTTCAACTATTCATTCGTATTAAACTCAAGTTTCGCATGTAATACATGCGAAACTTGAATATTGAGCCCACTTGAAAAAGTCCCGAATCATATTCTTTGTCTTTGTAACTTATTAACAATCAATAGTACGTTTTCGTAAAAATGACTTTTTCAAGTGGGCTCAATATTAAACAAAAAAAACAAATCAAAATGAAAAAGATTCACGGAAAAATGATGAAGGGCATCACGGCCAGAAGCCTGATGATGCTCCTGACATTGGCAGGTTCTAACTACTGCCATGCACAGCAAGCCACTCCCGGAAAGGGAGCGAAACAGCAAGCCGCAGCCATGCAGCAAGCTACCATCGTGGTCAGCAATCCAACTTCCACCCCCCGCACGGAACTCATCTCTCTCAGCATGAGCGAGGTGAAGGCGAAGCTGGGCAATGCCACCCCCAAGAAGGGCGAGGCCTATATCGTGAAGAACAAGCGAGGACAGCAGATTGGCTCGCAGATTACCCACGATGGCCTTCTGCTCATAGATGCCAGCGTGCGTCCTCACGGCTCTGCCACTTACTACGTGAGCATCGGCAAGCCTTACCAGCAGAAGGTTTATGCCACCGGCGCTCTCTATAAGATAAGAAAAGACGATATCGCATGGGAGAACGACCGATGCGCCTACCGCGTATATGGTCCTGTCCTGCAGCGCACCGGCGAGCGCTCCTTCGGCACCGATGTATGGGTGAAGAATACCCCCGACACCGTGGTTTACGAGCGATACGTAAAGGATATGAACGGAAATATCAAGGGTGATAAGATTGATGCCAAGGTGAGAGCCTTGCAGAAGCAGGAGAAGGTAGAGAAGAATACAGCAAAGGCAGCTGCTCTTGACAAGCAAATCAAGGCTCTTCAGGCAGAATCACGAGAGACGGATATCCTCACTTCCTTCCATCTTGACCATGGCAACGGCCTCGACCCTTATCGCGTGGGTGCTACACTGGGATTGGGTGCACCAAGCCTGATGGTGGGCAAGAACCAGGTACTGCCTTACTGCTACAAGGATTACAGGATATTGGATAACGGTCCGCTCCGCTTCACCGTGGAACTGACTTACAACCCATCTACCGTGGGCGATATAAAGAACGTGGTGGAGCACCGCATCATCTCGCTCGACAAGGGCAGCAACTTCAACAAGATGACCGTATGGTATGACGGCTTGACCACTCCTACCGATTTCGCCACCGGTTTCCCAATCCACGAGGAGGATACGGAGACGAAGACCTTCGCCAAGGATTACGTAAGCTATGCCGACCCTACTGATAACGTAGAGGTGAACAATTCCCAGGTATATGTGGGCGTACTCTTCCCAGAAGGCATCGACCACACCTACTACCAGCTCTTCGATAAGAAGCACGATGGTGCCACCGGTCATGCCCTCGGCTTGAAGCGTGGCTTGAAGAACCAGGAGAAGTACAGCTATTATTTCGGTGCTGCATGGAGCCAATATGATGTAAGAAGCTATGCCGAATGGCAGATTCGCATCAAGGATTACCTGGATGCATTGAAGACTCCTCTCCAGGTTGAGATAAAATAAAAACTTCGAATACTACTTTTTTATCTCACTAGGAAATATTAGTTTCTTCACTGTGTAAATGTTTGTAATCCACTAAGAAAATTATGTTCCGCAGTGCTGAACTTAAGTTCAACACTGTGGAATACAAGTTCAGCACTGCTGAACATAAGTTCAACACTGCTGAATATAGTTTTTAATTAAGAGTACAAGAAATACTCGTTCTTCTAAAATCTTAAATCTTTTATTGCTATCAATCTTACTTCGTCATCTCGAAGCCAATGCGCACGCCATCGTAGTTATCCACAATGCTGCTCACGGCACTCATCGTAGTGCTGCCGGTAAGATTCAGCTTGCTCAGGGTCTTGACCAGGGTGAGCAGCTTCTTCTGCTCGAAGAGCAGGCTGATGCCATTGGCTGTGCGGGTGGCAAAACCCGAAGCACTCAACAGCAAACCCTTCAGCTGGATGGCATGCGTCTTCTCATCGAAGGTATAGGTGCCGTTCCATGACTTGCCGTCGATCTTGGCAGCAAAGGTGCCATCGGTCTTGAAGGTAAAGTAGGTATTGCTATTGCTGAAGCCGAACTTACTGTAGTACTTGCTCAGATCCTCCTCTATCTTGCTGGCAGCAATCTCGCCACCAGCCTTTGCCAGCAGGTTTTCTGAGGTGAAGGCGCAACCCGGCTTGCTGTACTTCCAGGTATGGGCACAGAGATCTGCCTGCGAGAAGGTGGCTGAACCAATCACATTGTTCAGAATGCCACTGATGATGCTGCTGCCAGTGGAGCTGCTGCCAGTAGTAGTGCCGCCACCCAGCAAACCGCCCAATACGCCTGCCACTACGCTTCCTGCAGAATAACCACTATTGGTGGTAGCCGAAGTAGGAGTAGATGCCGCAGCTGAAGATGTTGCTGTAGATGAAGAAGTAGTCTTCTTGGCTGTTGTTTTCTTGGTAGTTGTTTTCTTCTTCGATGTCTTTTTAGTTGTTTTCTTCACAGGCATCAATTCAGAAAGTGAAGCCTCCTGAACAGCTTCATTCATTGCGCATACATTGCTGCCGGAAGTGCTGGCAAGCACCAGGGCAGCCATTAAAAATACCTTTCTCATTTTTTACTTTCTATTTATTATAATTGTAACTTTCGTTTAAACAAAACTCACTTTTCATCATTATTTGCTATTTTCTTAGACGAAAGAGATGGCGAAAGGTTCAAATATCGTTCAGAAAAAGGTATAAATGTTTCTTTTTTTTGACGTACATCAAAAAAGAACGATTATTAGCATAAATTTATCAAAAAGTGTACCCGAATATGATAAGAAAGCCCTATCTTTGCACCGTTAACAAAATCACAATAGGTTATGAATGATTTAATTAAGGTCAACACAATGAGTGAGAATATGGCATTGAACAAGTGCCGAGAGATTCTCAACGATCGCCGTGAGGCTCTTGCTTCTAAGGCGAAGAAGAATGATTAAGGGTAACTTTCGCAAGAGAGTGCTCTTGAGAAAAATTACGTAAGAGAGAAAGGAAATTACGTAAAAAAGATTATTTTCAGAATGACTCTTTGATACCACAAAGAGAAAAAAAAGGCAAAAAGTCCCGCTGGCGAGTAAAATCGTTCAACGGGACTTTTTGATTTCTATGCTGACCGGAATGATATCCCAGCGGGGGGATATCATTCCCAGCGGGGATATTATTCCTGGCTCTTCTCAGCCTTCATGATTACCTCGACATGGTTGCCGCTCTTCATGAGTACATTCTTGAGGAAGTCGGAAACCTGCTGGCCACGGAGGTTCTTCACGAACTCCTTGTAGCCGGTATGGTTATCGAAACCGAGACCTGTATAGTTGGCAAGAACGCCGAGCCAATAAGCATTGTTCTTCTCATCTACACCTGCCTGCTTCAGGAGAATCTCCTTCACCTTCTGCAAGTCGGCAGCATCTACCTGCTTCTCTACCTCTTCTACACCCTTGAAGAAATAGGTAATGGCGGTATCGGCCTTCTCCGGATTCAAGCCGGCATTGGCGGTGATGCTGATGGCTGCCTTGTCGTCGAAATCGCGGAGCATGCCAAAGGTGGCTCCTGCATGGTA
Organism: Segatella sinensis; assembly: GCF_040095255.1. Lineage (NCBI taxonomy): Bacteria > Pseudomonadati > Bacteroidota > Bacteroidia > Bacteroidales > Prevotellaceae > Segatella > Segatella sinensis. The sequence goes on from NZ_JBBNGE010000011.1 coordinate 66,614, forward strand.
AGCTGCACTCAACTGCTCACGGATGGTGCGCAGATACTGCATCTCCAGCAGTCGGGAGGTTACATCTGCCAGTACCATGTTCTGCATAGAGAATGGCAACTTGGTGCTCCATATCTCTGATGCCTGGGTTTGAGGATTGACCATCGCCTTGGTAAAGTTGTTCTTCACCTCGCCCTTGGCGTATGGAATCTCCTTGTTCTTCAGCTTGAAGCCATTGTTTGGCAAGCTGGCAATATACTGCTCGATGAGCGGAAGGAGGGTCTTCTCATCGTAGTTGCCCACGAAGTAGAAGGTGAAGTCCTTGGCATTGCCGTAATACTCCTTGGCAAGCGCCATCAGGCGATCGTAGTTGATGGCCTTGATCTCATCGGAAGTAGGAATGCGGCCAATCTTGCTACCCAGATAAAGGGTGCTCTGTAATGAATCCTGATATACCATGTTAGGATTGTTGCTCTGGTTGGCCAATATGGTAGCATAGGTATTCTGAAGATTCTTGAACGACTTCTCATCCTTGCTCAATGCTGTCATCTTGAGATAGATGAGCTGCATCAGGGTCTCCACGTCCTTAGGAGTAGAATTGCCGGAAAGGCCATGGCTGTAAGGCTTGATGGAGAAGCCTACACCTGCCTGCTTGCCTGCGAGCGCCTTTTCAAGATCGGTGCGTGAGAAGCTGCCCAAACCGCTGGCACCCCAAGCCTCGGTCATCAGCATGATGCTAGGGTAATCGCTCTTATCGAGAGCCGAATAACCCACCTTGGCATTGGCAGAGAAGAGAATCTCATTATCCTTGAAATCGGTCTTCTTCAATACCACCTTGGCACCGTTGGAAAGGGTAAGCTGCTTGTAACCCAGCTGTTTGTTCTCTACGGTCTTCTTGATCTTGCCTGGCTTAGGCAACTGAGCCATCAGCGGCTCCTGTTTCACGTTGTCCACGTATGCCTCCAGCTTCTCAGAGCGCACCTGCTTCACGATATCGGCAAGCTCCTTCTCGGTAGGATAAACGGCACCCTCTGTCTCGCGCATCAGCACCATCGATACCAGGTTGGTATCGCTCTGGCAAACCAGCTGCTTGGCATAGGCATTGATGGCCTCCAATGGCAGCTGAGGTACTACCATCTTGTAGATCTGACTCTCGTCCTCTACCGATGGGATTGGCTCGTTGGAGATGAAGTTATCCACATATTGAGAGGTAAACTGCTCGTTCTTCATCTTATCCTTGTTGGCAAGTGTCTTATCTACCTGGCTCAGGAACTCCTCCTTGGCACGCTGATACTCAGTGGCTGTGAATCCGAAGTCGTGCATGCGCTTTGCCTCGCGCAATACGGCAGCATAAGCCTCCTTTACCTTACCTGGCTTTGCCACACCGATAAGACTGAAGGCACCCTTGGTAGAAGAGAGCAGGAAGTCGCCGTCGTCGGCACCTGCCTGAAGGAATGGGCAGTCAGCTTCCTGGGCAATCTCGGCATAGCGTGCACCCAGCATAGAGGTAACCACATTGTCCATGTATCCCTTCATGAGATAGCTCATGTCGCCCTTCATCGCATTAGGGATGGCTGGATGCTTCATGAAGATATTGAAGATATCATACTGCTGCTCCTTGTCCTTGTCGATTACGTAGATGGCTGTATCATTATCGGCTACTTCCACCGGCTCTATCTTGGCTGCATTGGCAGGCACCTTGATGCCCGAGAAGAGCTCCTTGATCTTGTTCTCGATATGGTTGACATCTACATCACCCACGATGATGATTGCCTGATTATCAGGGCGATACCACTTGCGGTAGTAAGCACGCAGGGTTTCCGGCTTGCAGCCGTCGATGACGCTCATCAATCCGATAGGGAAACGGTAGCCATACTTGTTGTTCTGATAGAGTTTTGGCAATGAGCGCTCTATCATGCGCTGCTGACCCACGATGCGCATACGGTACTCATTGTGTACCACGTCGCGCTCGTCATTGATGGCTTCCTCGGTAAGAGAGATGCCATTGCTCCAATCCTTGAGGATGAGCATGCATGAATCTACGGCTGTAGGGCGGGTAGTAGGTACATCGGTGAAGTAATATACGGTTTTCTCTACGCTGGTATAGGCATTGAGATTTCTACCATACTCCACACCGATGCTCTGCAGGTAATCCTGGAGGGAATTACCCTTGAAGTGATCGGTACCGTTGAAGGCGAGGTGCTCGAGGAGGTGAGCCAAACCGCGCTGATCATCGTTCTCATTGATAGAACCCACTTTCTGGGCAATGTAGAAGCTGGCTACATGCTCAGGATAACTGTTGTGACGAATGTAGTAAGTCAATCCATTGTCGAGATGACCAATCTTCACATTCTTGTCCACAGGAATGGCTGGCATCTGTGCCATCGCACTTCCCACAGATAAACACAGCAGAAACGCTGCAAAAATCTTTCTTAGTTTCATCTGCTATTGATTTATAAATTACTTATTTCCAATATTCCGCTTGCAAAATTACACAAAATAAAAAAGATTTGCAAGCATTTGGGAGATTATCTTCCCCAATACCTGCAAATCTTAACGTAAAACTAACATTGGAAGCTCTTCATCCACGAACCCCGGTAAAGGCGGATGAGGAAAAGCGTGCCTCTGAGGGTAAGCTCCGTAGCCATCGCAATCCAGACACCCTCCAAGCCATAGCTCTTGGAAAGGGCGTAAGCCAGGGTGAGGCGCACCAGCCACATGGTACCCAGATTGATGGCGGCTGGCTTCCGGGTATCGCCCGCTCCCACGCAGACACAATAGGTTACGATGCTCGCTGCAAAGAAAGGCTCGGCAAAGGCCTCGATGCGAAGGCAGGTAGTACCCAGCTCGCGGATGCTCTCTACCGGCGAGAGCACACCTATCATCTCGGGGGCAAAGACATACATCACCACTCCCATCAATGCCATCACGCACATACCCAATCCCACCGTCATATAGGCAAAATTGCGGCAGAGATCGGTACGCCCGGCACCATGCGTCTGACCCACCAGGGTGGTGGCGGCATCACCGATACCATAACCCGGCATATAGCAGAGGCTCTCGGCGGTGATGGCAAACGAGTGGGCAGCAATGGCGATATTGCCCAATGGTGCCACGATCATGGTGCTCACGATCTGCGCACCGCTCATCAGGACATTCTGTATGGCTATCGGGATGCTGATCTTGCAGGCATGGTGCAGGTATTCCTTCACCCACCGGAAAGGTTCCTTGTCCTGACGCAGATTGAGTATCCGGTTACGGCATGCCGTGAGGTAGAGATTGGGCAGCGAGATGCAGATATAGGCAAGCGCCGTGCCGCAGGCAGCTCCCACCACGCCCATCTTCATGACGTAGATGAAGAGGTAATTGAGCACCACATCGCAGATGCATATCAGCACCGCCATCACACTCGGGGTATGCATGTTGCCTGCCGACTTGAGCATCATCTCGGAGACATGATACAGGAATACGAAGGGCAACGCCAAACCGTATATCAGAAAATAACGCGAGGAATTGCCCGCAATATCAGCACCGCCACCCAGCCAATAAGGCAGATGGGAATGCACTCCTACACATGCCAGGGTAACACAAAGGCTGAACACCAAACCGCATATCAGGGCATGGCGGAATACCTGACGAGCCTTCACGAAATCGTTGGCTCCGATGAAATGAGCCACCTGCACCGAGAAACCGGTAGCTGCCGCACTGAGCAAACTACCAATGAGCCAGTTGGTTGACTCGATAAGTCCGATGCTAGCCGAAGCCTCAGCACCCAGATGTCCCACCATGGATGCATCGATGAAGAACATCATCACGGTGGAAATCTGCGCCAGCATAGAGGGAATACTCAACCCCACGATGAGATTGAGTTTCTCGCTGCGAGCCATCGCCCTACCCTCGCGTATCGACTCCATCAGATAATCTGTCTTATTCTTGAATAACATATATTTTCTCTTATTAATTGCGTTAACGAAAAAAATGGCGACTCCGAGAAGGAATCGCCACCTTTTATTTAATCTTATAAATTTCGTACCTTTGTTTTTCCCAAAACTTAACTTCCGCAGAGCGGAACAGTACTGTTTTTTGTCGTCACAGAATAAACAATCTTATTCTTACCTTAACTAACACCTGTCGTCCTTGAATAAACAATCTTTTCTAACTACCTTAACTAAAACCAATAAACCAATGAACAACAATCTTAACTTTACCTAACAACTAAACCTAATAAAATCTATTACCTAACTAAAAACCTAAAACTTATTTTTTCTGATGCAAAGGTACAACTATTTTCTGGAACTGCAATACTTTTACCCGAAAAAATGCAGAAAACTAACATTTTTTTAATATCGACAACATTTTGTGCGCGAACACGAACACTTGTTAACACATCAAAAAGGTATGTTAACACAAAGCGTTCCTAAGAATGCCATCAGACGGCAATCCTAGGAACGCTCCTATTCTATCACCTATATATAATAAGGTGTAAATCCCCCAAAAATCCTACTCTGTAATCCATTCTCCCTTGAGTGCCTGGGCAGCAGCTCTAGAACCCGGTATTACCTGACCCGGACGATAGTAGCTGTCGAGCACTATCTCGAAGCGAAGCATGGAATAGGCAGGGATTACGCTACTCGAACTCTGGGTAGAACCATAAGCCAGCTGATATGGGATATACACCAGCCAATGATCGCCGATGTGCATATTGAGCACGGCTGTGGTAAAACCATCTATCCAGCCACTCGCCAAATTGGTAGTTACCTGAGCAGTGGCCTTGTCGTAGGTACCCTCGAAGGTCTTATCGAATACATAACCTGCAGGATAAGTATCAGTGCCCAGCAATCTGCCAAGATAGCTCACCTTCACAGAATCGGTGTACATAGGGCATCCGCTGCCCTTGCCTTCCTTCAACACGCGAACCACGATGTGATCAGCATCCTTGTAGGAAAGCGGAACATCCATACCAGTCACATCCTTGTTAGGTGTCTGGTTCTGGAGCGACCATTTGCGAATCACCTTCCATTCGGTGCTGCCGTTGGCTATCTGCTGACGGGCATAAGCCAAAGTATCTTCAAAAGCCTGCTCGTTGCGCTCCTGCCAGTTGGCATACTCATCTACGGTGTTATCATCCTCGCTGCATGATGACAGGGCGAACACTGCCATCACGAGCAAGAAGAGATATTTAGAAATTCTTAATTTCATTACCAAGTTTCTTTAATACACTGGTGATACTTACGCGATCCTCGATGATGCCACGAAGGTCAGAGATAGCTACGCGCTCCTGCTCCATGGTATCACGATAACGCAAAGTTACCTTGTGATCCTTAGGTGTCTCGTGGTCAACGGTGATACAGAATGGAGTACCGATGGCATCCTGACGACGGTAACGCTTACCGATAGAATCCTTAGGATCGCCATAGTGGGTATTGAAGTGGAACTTCAACTCATCCACAATCTCGTGAGCCAACTCTGGCAGGCCATCCTTCTTATCCAATGGGAATACGGCGCACTTCACTGGAGCCAATGCCTCTGGCAGGCGCAATACCACACGTGTCTCACCATTCTCAAGCTTCTCCTCGCAGTAAGAGTGGCACATCACGCTGAGGAACATACGGTCAACACCGATAGAGGTCTCTACATCGTAAGGCACATAGCTCTCGTTCTTCTCAGGATCGAAGTACTTGATAGAGCGGCCGCTGTATTTCTCGTGCTGAGAAAGGTCGAAATTGGTACGGCTGTGGATACCCTCTACCTCCTTGAAGCCGAATGGCATCTTGAACTCGATGTCGGTAGCAGCGTTGGCATAGTGAGCCAGCTTCTCGTGGTCGTGGTAACGGTAGTTCTCGTTGCCCATGCCCAGTGCCTCATGCCAAGCCAGGCGAACCTTCTTCCAATACTCAAACCACTTCATCTCTGTACCTGGCTGGCAGAAGAACTGCATCTCCATCTGCTCGAACTCACGCATACGGAATACGAACTGGCGGGCAACAACCTCGTTACGGAATGCCTTACCAATCTGGCAGATACCGAATGGCAACTTCATACGACCGGTCTTCTGAACACTCAGGTAATCTACGAAGATACCCTGAGCTGTCTCAGGACGGAGATAAACCTTGCTTGTAGCATCGCTGGCAGCACCCATCTGGGTAGAGAACATCAGGTTGAACTGGCGAACGTCTGTCCAGTTCTTGGTACCGCTGATAGGGCAGACGATACCCTCATCCTCGATAATCTGCTTCAGCATCTCCAGGTTAGGTCCCTGCATTGCCTCAGTATAGCGGGCATGGAGATCATCAAACTTCTTCTGGTTTTCCAGTACACGAGGGTTGGTTGCACGGAACTGAGCCTCATCAAAGCTATCGCCGAAGCGCTTCTGAGCCTTGGCAATCTCCTTGGCAATCTTCTCCTCATACTTAGCCATATGATCCTCGATGAGCACATCGGCACGATAACGCTTCTTGGAATCACGGTTATCGATCAATGGGTCGTTGAAGGCATCCACATGTCCAGAAGCCTTCCATACGGTAGGGTGCATGAAGATAGCTGCATCGAGACCTACAATGTTCTCGTGCAACAATACCATACTCTGCCACCAGTACTGCTTGATATTATTCTTGAGCTCAACACCATTCTGACCATAATCGTAAACGGCAGCCAAGCCATCATAAATTTCACTACTAGGGAACACAAAGCCATATTCCTTGCAATGGCTTACAATTTTCTTAAAAACATCTTCCTGTGCCATGATTAAATCTTATTTTTTTCAAATTTTCGGCAAAGATACTCTTTTTTCTCGAAAAATTGTTGTATTTTTGCCATAAATTAATAAAATAAGTATTAAAAGCTATATATGAGCGACGAAATTAAAGATAAAAACGAGATAAATGAGGAAAATACGCCTCAGGAACACTCCGACTACAAGCCGGTGAACCGTTTTGATGCTTCTGCCGTACATCACCTCAGCGGAATGTATCAGAACTGGTTCCTCGACTACGCATCGTATGTGATCCTGGAGCGAGCCGTGCCCCATATCGAAGACGGATTGAAACCCGTACAGCGACGCATCCTCCACTCCATGAAGCGCATGGATGACGGAAGATACAACAAGGTGGCTAACATCGTGGGACATACGATGCAGTTCCACCCTCACGGAGACGCATCCATCGGAGATGCACTCGTGCAGATGGGACAGAAAGACCTGCTCATCGACACACAGGGTAACTGGGGTAACATACTCACCGGCGACCGTGCAGCCGCTCCCCGATACATCGAGGCACGACTCTCGAAATTTGCCCTGGATGTGGTATTCAACCCTAAAACCACCGACTGGCAACTCTCCTATGATGGCAGAAACAAGGAACCTATCACCCTGCCAGCCAAATTCCCGCTGCTCCTGGCACAAGGTGCCGAGGGTATCGCCGTGGGTTTGAGCAGCAAGGTACTGCCGCATAACTTCAACGACCTCTGCGATGCTGCCATCCACTACCTCAAGGGAGATCCCTTCCAGCTCTATCCGGATTTCCCTACAGGAGGCGCCATCGACGTAAGCAAATACAACGACGGACAGCGAGGAGGCGTACTGAAGGTAAGAGCCAAGATAGACAAGCTCGACAACAAGACACTCGTAATCAGCGAGATACCATTCAGCAAAACCACCGGAAGCCTCATCGACTCCATCACCAAGGCGGTGGAAAAGGGAAAGATCAAGGCAAGAAAGGTGGATGATGTCACATCAGCCAACGTGGAAATCCTCGTGCATCTGGCACCAGGCACTTCTTCGGACAAGACGATGGATGCCCTCTATGCTTTCAGCGACTGCGAAATCAACATATCGCCCAACTGCTGCGTCATCGAGGACAACAAGCCGAAGTTCCTCACCGTGAGCGATGTGCTCAGACATAGCGTTGACCGTACCATGGGATTGCTCCGACGCGAACTGATGATCCGAAAGGGCGAGCTGGAAGAGCAGCTTTTCTTCTCCTCGCTCGAACGCATCTTCATAGAGGAGCGCATCTACAAGGAGCGCAAGTTCGAGCAGAGCAAGAGTCAGGACGAGGTAGTGGCATTCATCTACTCCAAACTGGAGCCGTTCAAGGATCAGATCTTCACCGCCAATATCGACGGCAAGGGAAACGTGGAATACTCCTTCCACCGAGACATCACACTCGAAGACATCCTCAAGCTCCTGGAAATCAAGATGCAGCGAATCCTGAAATATAATAAGGATAAGGCGGATGACCTCCTGCTGAAGATCAAGGCAGAACTGGCTGAAATAGAAAACGACCTCGCTCACATGACCGATGTCACCATCAACTGGTTTGAATATCTCAAGGGCAAGTACGGAAAGATGCATCCAAGAAGAACCGAAATCAGAAACTTCGATACCATAGAGGTAACCAAGGTGGTGGAAGCCAACCAGAAACTCTACATCAACCGACAGGAAGGTTTCGTGGGTACAGGCTTGAAGAAGGATGAATTCGTATGCAACTGCTCTGATCTCGACGACATCATCATCTTCTACAAGGATGGAAAATTCAAGGTAACCAAGGTTGCCGACAAGATATTCGTGGGCAAGAACATCCTCCACGTTCAGGTGTTCAAAAAGAACGACAAGCGAACCATCTACAACTGCGTATATCGTGACGGCAAGCAGGGTGACTACTTCATCAAGCGATTCAACGTAACCGCCATGACACGCGACAAGCTCTACGATATCACCCAGGGCACACCGGGAAGCCGCATCATCTACTTCACCGCCAACCCTAACGGCGAGGCAGAAATCATCAAGGTGACGATGGAACCTGATCTGAGCAAAAAACGCCAGAGCATCTTCCTGGAGAAAGATTTCTCTGAAATCCTCATCAAGGGACGTGCTGCCAAGGGCAACCTGCTCACCAAGCGAACCATCCGCCGCATCGGATTGAAGAGCCACGGACACAGCACCCTGGGAGGAAGAAAGGTATGGTTCGACCCGGATGTAAACCGTATCAACTATGATGAGAACGGCAGATTCCTGGGAGAATTCAACGATGATGACTCGATCCTGGTTGTACTCGACAACGGCGAATTCTACATCACCAACTTCGATGTGAACAACCATTACGAGGACAACATCCTGAGATTGGAAAAATGGGACGAGCACAAGATATGGACGGCCATTCTCTATGATGCCGACAATGAGGGATATCCATACATCAAGCGTTTTACGATGGATGCCACCAAGCGCCACCAGAATTGTCTGGGAGAGAATCCAAACAGCAAGCTCATCCTGCTCACCGATACCCCATTCCCTCGCCTCAAGGTTACCTATGGTGGTGTGGATGCCATCCGACCTGCCGAAGAAATCGATGCCGAGCAATTCATCGCTCAGAAGAGTTTCAAGGCAAAGGGTAAGCGCCTGACGACATGGAAACTGGAAAGCATCGAGGAATTAGAGCCGACAAGATTCCCGGAGCCTCCAGCAGAAGATGATCCTGATGCAGAAGATACAACCGGCGATTCTGAAGGCGCTGGTAAGAATGCAGAAGCTGTAGAGAATCTCGATCCTGATGCAGGAAAAAGCGAGCAGCAGGTAATAGATGAACTGACCGGTCAAACCAATCTCTTCTCTGAAAAAGATTTCGAAGAAGATCAGAAAGACAAAGATTGGTTGTCGAAGCAATAAAAGATTAGAGAAGAAATAAAGCTCCCAAGAAGCTCATCCCGAAAAAAGGCGAAGCTCGAAAAGAAGCTCACCCAGAAAGGGGATAAAGCTCGAAAAGAATTGAAACCAAAAATAAAAATAGGGAGTTTAAGGCTTCAATAACCTTAAGCTCCCTTTTATTATTCTTATACTAAATACTCTGAGCATTCGCTATTTTCCGCATTTCGCGTTTCTGCATTTCGCGTTTCAGCGTTTCTGCGTTTCTGCGTTTCAGCGTTTCTGCGTTTCAGCGAATAGCCTCCTCCATGTCTCCCTCCTCGCCCCCGTTCCAGGCGATTCCATCGCCTGTCCAGCAAGGCTTTATTTCTTATACCCCTTCAGTTTCTCCAGGCAATAAGCCTTGAAATCATTCCAGTGGTAATAAGGCTCCACATCGCTCTTAATAGGAAGCGTAGCCTCATCCTCACAGAGCAATACCTTCACCAGCACATCATTCGCCTTGTTGCGATAGAATACAAACTGAAGGTTGGTAGCCATCGGAGTAATCTTATAATCAAACCATTGAGAAGAAATTCTCTCTGGATCCCTGATCTCCTCACCATATCCATTCAGATCCAGGAGGCAAGTAAGCGGAGTAACCATCGTATCATGACCATATCTCAAGGTAGCACCCGGATGCGGAAGAGCTATGCAGCTATCAGCCTTCTGGATGATATCCATCAGAAGATTACGCTGGGAATATGGCTGAACATTGCCCGTATAAGGAGAATTGCCATACGCCATCTGCCACCAGATATTGGTACTTACCCAATTCTGATACAGCTCCTCCTCAGTAAAGAGATCATAAAGCGAAACCTTACCTCTCAACTCAGTACCCTGGACAGAGCTAGCCATCTCATAAAGCTTTCTGTTCAAGTCGCTCTGGTTGATATTCTGTTTCACCCAAGCCGGATCATTGAAAAGTTCCTGCATCACTCGGCTATAGCAGGCATGCTTCTTGGAAAACTCCTCCTGCACCACCTTTCTGCCCACAGAATTCTTCAAGCTATCCAGGTATCTATCTCCCTGATTCATATAGTACATATCATGCTCGCTGGCATCGTGGAAGATATGAAGCTTAGGATTCATGCGGAGCATCTGCTGCAAGCCATTCTCCATTGAGAGAATGCAGCGGATCACCACCGTGCTTCGTGCCTCAATATTCGTATTACCGGCAAAGATCTCAGGAAATCTTTCCATCATTCGCTTGGTAATCCCCTGATGCTGGAGAGCTCCCAGCGGAGTCAACTCGCCATCACGTCCCTTTGCCTCTTCACGAATCAGCTTCACCTTAGCCAGTGTTTCCTCACCCTTGGCAGTCAACTTACCTTCCTGCTTCGCCTTCAACAGGGAGAAATAAGGCACATCATACGCCTGCTTGCCAATCATATAGCGGGAGCCATGACGGCCATAGTGGCTCAGATAGAAAGGCTTATATCCCTTAGGCGCCGGAGTTAACTGCTTCTGAGGCCCGCGATAAGCCACATAGTTACTACCCGAGAGTGTAATGTCTCGCTTGAAATCCTCCAGAGGACTCTGAGCTGACAATGGCATCGCAAAAACAAGAGATGCCAACAATAATAGATTCTTTGTATTCATTGTTACTACATTTTTATTGTATAATTCATTTTTTTCATCATGATTATTTTCAGTTTGCCTGCAAAAGTACCATTATTTCTCGTAAAAAACAAACAAACCCGCTTTTTTCTGCTCATTTCTTCTTTTTATTCGAATATTTATTGTATCTTTGCACTCACAAATGCGCTTGTGGCGAAATTGGTAGACGCGCTAGACTTAGGATCTAGTGGTTTAGGCCGTGTAGGTTCGAGTCCTATCAGGCGCACCGAAGAAAATCCTAACTGCTTGATAATAAGCGGTTAGGATTTTTTCTTTCTAGAAATCAGGAAGTTATGACCAACATACTTGAATATAAAGATTGGAAGAATCAGAAATTACACAATAAAAACATTTTTTTGATTTAAATCAACAAATTCCCATATTTTACAAGAAAACCAGATAAACTATTCTTGTTTTTCGCATATTTCCTATACCTTTGCCCACGGAATTCCAATAAAAGAAAAGAAATAAAGTATTAATTTCGGTTTAAAAGATTAATTATGAAGAAGATTATGTTGAGCCTTATGATGGCTCTCGTTTCTGTTTGCGCTAGCGCACAGGTTTACATCGGTGGTACAGCTGGTATCTCTAGCAATAAGATCGGTGATAGTGACAGCAAGACTGCTTACAAGCTCATCCCTGAGATTGGTTATCAGTTCAACAACAAGTGGGATGCCGGTATCGAGGTAGGTATCCAGAAGGGCGATGTTTGCAAGATTTCTCCTGTTGGCGATGCTACTACCTTCACTATTGCTCCTTACGTACGCTATGCAGCAGTAGAGAGCAAGGTAGTTGATCTCTTCTTCGAGGGTACTATCGGTTATGGCAGTGTAAGCAAGGGCGGTGGCGACTTCTACGAGGTAGGCATCAAGCCAGGTTTGGCTGTTAAGCTTACAAAGCATGTTGAATTCATCTCAAAGATTGGCTTCCTCGGATACAAAGGCTATTCTCCTGAGCACGGAGATAACTCTTCTACATTCGGAGTTGACGTAGATGCAAGCAACATTTCTTTTGGTGCTATCTACAAGTTCTAATCTTAGAAAAGCTCATTTACTCTTCGTAAAATATATCAAGGGCGCAAGCTTTTTCCGCAACAGGAATAGCTTGCGCCCTGTTTTTATGTGAAATCTCAATTTACATGAAACCTCAATAAAGGGCAACTTATATGAAAACCTCAATATAGAGCAACCTTGATAACCCCATCTTTTCTATTCTCAAACACATCGTAGGCTTCCTCTATTCTAGATAACGGAAAACGATGGGTAATGAGAGGAGTGGTATCTATCTTGCCCTGTGCTATCAAGCTCAGGATTTCCTCACAATCACAGCCATCTACACCACCCGTCTTGAAAATGAGATTCTTGCCATACATATCAGGAAGCGGAAGCATCTGGGGCTTATCATACATAGCTACAATAGTAACGATGGCATTAGGACGGGCACACTTCCATGCCAACTGGAAGGTATCTGAACCACCAGCTACTTCCATCACCACATCGGCTCCACCATGCAAACTCTGTTCCTCGACGAAGGTTTCGCAATCTTCCGGTTCTACCACAAGAACCTGCGGATAATGTTCCTGGATAAATGCTCTTCTGGCTTCTGATTTCTCGCAAACGATGATTTTTCCAGGATTCTTCAGTAAGGTGCAGAGCAAACAGCAAACTCCCGTAGGACCTGCTCCGATAATGAGAACCGTATCTTCTTCCTTAATTTCCGAGATTCGGGTTGCCCAAAATCCAGTGGCAAGAATATCGCCAACAAAGAGTGCCTGCTCATCGCTCACCGTATCAGGAATCTTATTCAATCCGGTAGTGGCATACGGAACTCTGACGTATTCCGTCTGACCACCATCTATCCTGCACCCCAACGCCCAGCCACCGTGAGGAGAAGTACAGTTGTTTACGTATCCATTCTGGCAGTAGAAGCATTCGCCACAATAAGTCTCCACATTCACCGTTACTCTATCGCCCGGCTTCACATGGGTAACCTGCCCGCCTACTTCTTCTACAACACCCACCATCTCATGCCCCACGGTAATACCCGGTACGGCACGAGGCACTGAACCATGCTTGATATGCAGATCGCTGGTGCAGATACTGCTCATTGTTACTCTCACTATAGCATCCTTGGCATCCTTGATGGTAGGTTTCGCTTTCTCTACAAAAGCGAATTCTCCTTTTTTTATATATGTAAATGCTTTCATCGTCTCTAGTTTATTAATGTTTTATCGAAAATGCAAATATACAAAAAATATTCATAGCATCATACGTTATGCCAACTTTTTATGCTTTGTTAAAATTAGAGTTTTTTTAACGAGAAAATACTGAAAATTCACAGAATATATATATCTTTGCAGTATTATTATAACATCATATCACAAAAAAACATTCTATATGAATAATTATAAGAATATCAAGGCAAAGGTTCTGCGCATTGATGAAGAAGAACATAAGTTCGTCATCGAAGTAGAAAACAGAATTTATAAGGTAGGACAGATTGACTTCCAAAGGAGGCAACCCGCCCCTAAGACACTTGACTGTCTGATGATTACAACCCATCTAGGCAAGGTTTTCATTTCCCAAAACATAGAACACCTCATGAGAAAACATTATAAGGAAAATGATGAGGTGGATTTCAAGATCAAGATGACATTAGGTGATTTCTATCACCTGGAAGACGAATACGGCTTCACGGCAATGTTGAAAAGGGATACCATCATCAATGCAGCGCTCACTCCTAGAGTAAGATGCAGAGTGATGAAGTTCCGCCAGAAATACATGGAGGTACAACTCGTAGAAGTATTGGGCGCCGATAAGTCGGAGTTTTCACTTTCAGATAAAGATTTTCGTGAAATCATAGGTGATGAAAACTGGAATACCCCTGAGTTCAGAAATCTGATGCTCGGAGATACGCCTTCTGACATCTTCGACCTGGAGTGCCACCGATGGATAGCTGGCATCTCCAATCATCTCAGCCAAGATGAATTACAGACATTACTCCTGCAGATTCATTCCCAATGCATCGAAACGCTACAGGGAGAGTATCTCCTGCCCCGATGCAAGGAAGCCGAACGCATGCTGCTAGAACAGCGATTTACCGATATCATCGAACTGATATCTTACTACATTCAAGCCATCAGAATATTAAGAGAGGGAAAGGCCGAGCATACCATCAGCCAGATTCTTTCCACTCTATCCACTTGTGCCTATATCTACCATCCACGCAAGCAGTTCTGCATCATGCAATGCATCTTCATGCTCGACTTCTCGATTATGGAAAAACTCATCACGTCTATCCTGACCACCCTTCGCAGCCAGCAGGTATATCTTTGGAACAGAAAACCCTTTCAGATGCAATGGCTCAAACTGTTACAAAGCTATGTAGAGAATATCTATCACCAGACAGACAGACTCTCCAGCGATGCAACAACCAAGGAAACCATGATTCTGGTTTTGATCATCGAGCTGATACTGGGACGTCATGCATCGCATAAGATTTACGATAACTCATTGAATCAGGCATTGCTCTATCGCTTGGTTTCGCTGATGAATGTAAGCGACCCAAACAAGACTCTCCAGAAAGCATTCCTTTCTCTCTTCACCCCGACAGAATTCAATGCAGCCCTTCCTTTCAACAGCGATGACGCATTCGTCCTCGCCAATATGCTCTGCTCCCAACAGGACAATGAAACCGTGGAGAGTTTCGAACCTGCCAAATATGAGAATGAAACAACTCTTCTCACCGTCAACGAGCAAGCTATCACCATACAGCCAAAGGATTTGGATAAAGAGAATGTATATATGCCTCTCTCTTCACGTATGGGATTATGGCATGGACTTTCCATCCGCCTGGACGAAAAACCACCGGTAAAACTACGTGGAAAAGTAGGTACTACCATCGAACACTATAAGGAGCTGTGGGAATACATCAACCATTCTCTATTCTCCCAAAAGCGTAAATCCTCAAAAAAGCAAAACAGAAAACTCTATATAGATGATGAAACGACCATCATCGTAACCAAACAATTGGCAGGACAGCTCTTATTTGAATGCAAAGTAGTAGAAGAAGGTTGTGAGGGAGTGGGAACGTTAGATGTTTTAAACGATGTTGTACCTTTCTTCCCTGGCGACATCAACACCCAGTCGTTTGAATATCAAGGGATGCCCCTCTTGTTGCATGCCTACGTAAAAGAAGTCAATAATGATGGAAGTTATGTCTTTGCCATGCGTGATATGATCAGCGAATACGCAGACGACGTACGAGTAAACGATCTGTTTTATAACTCTCGCCTCACCTGTCTGCTCTTCAATCAGGTATCCGACGTACCTCGTGTTCCTGCCGTAAGCAGCGAAGGCTTTTCTGTTTCCGTATGTCCTGCCCCTGGCATGACTCTCGATGATTTGAAAAAAGGTATGGTGATAGAAGTTGATAACATCACGGAAGGAACCAATGGTTATCTCAACGGCACCTTCCTGCGGGAATCACCGGAAAGCCGATTCAGTCTTGCCGATGCTTTCCATCAGCTGATGCTGGGGTATGCAGCACATGAGGTTTACAATCCAAAGAATGAAAAGGATGAATTGGCTAATGCGATGCCTATAGAGAAAGTATATGTATCGGAAATGATGAGCATCATAGATGCCAAAGCCACCCTAGAAGAAGACAAGATCAAGGCATACAACTATCTCAATTTCTGCCGACTTCTTGCCATCATGCTCGACAGCAAGGAGAGAACCAGTTATTACGATAGTCGACTTACGCTCCTGGAGGTACTCAACGATTTTGCAACATTAGATAAGGTAGATATCAACAAGATTGAACACATCGCCGAAAAGGAACCGGAATTGTTTGAACGCAATGCCATCCTTCGCCACGACTTTATGCAATTGCGTATCATCGGTTGTCTGGATAGCGAGGAACACTACGAAGACCTGTATCGTTGGAGCTGTCTTACAGAAGATCCTCACCTGCAGCAACTGGCATCGCTCGTGCTCTCTCATAACTTCGTGAAGAAATCGGGACTTCTCACCCAAGCCGGTGATATCCTCGACAAGATTCGCGCTCTTCTGAAACTCCACAAGTCATCTTCCAACAAGAAGAACTATGGCAAGGAAGATTTCCATACCGAGTTCAAGACATCCATCATCTATCCGGAAAACTCTATGCGAGTGGATGTGCAGGCACAAACCGTCAAGATTATGCAGGAAATATGTGCCTTCCTCAATGCCGAGGGCGGCCATCTCTATCTGGGCGTATCGGATATTGGCTATGAAATGGGATTGGAAGAGGACTTGAAGAACCCACTCTTCAAAGGCTCCAGAGATAAGTACGAGGTATATGTCAACAATCAGATTATCTATTATCTCGGTCAGGAAGGAGCACATTATATACATACTCACTTCGATACGGATATCAGCAATGCGGTACTCATCATCGACATCGAGCCATGCCCTACACCTAAAGCCGTAGGCAATGTATATTATGAACGCATGGGTACATCTGCGCGCAAGGTAAACGAGACCTATAAGGACAAATTCCTTGCCATCAGAAAACAATGGGCAGAAGAGCACATTCCGCATGCTGTGGTTACACAGGAAGAAATGCCGGCTGCGTTAGAAAACACTCTAGCCACCAAGGAGTCAAAAAACTCCACTAAGCATGTAGAATCTGCTCCTATCACCGACCACATCCAAACCTCACGTCTGCGCAACAATGCATTGCACGATTACGAGGAAGGCTACCGCCCTATCACGGCAGTCATCTGTCTGATGGACACGGACGAATACAAGATACTGGATGAAGACGACTGGCAGGATTATCGCCTGAAACTGGCTGTTCATGAAGACGAAGAAGAAGGATGGCTCATTCTTGTCTATGAAAGCGGAAAGGTATGCAAGGTTTCGATGGCAGAGCTCTTGCAGAGAGAACGAGGCAGAGCATTCAAGCGTTACGCTGGCGAAAAACTCATCTTTGCGTCCGTTGCCTCAGACAAGGACTCTGTATGTGTGGGATTCATTGACGGCAAGACCAACCATTACGTCAGATTTGATGATGTTGACAGATTCGAACACGGCAAGATGCAGGCAGAAGGTACCCTCCCTATGGATGTACCGAATGCCGGCGTTCATTATGTAGAAATAATTGCGCAGGATCAAGTCCCTGTCAATAGAAACATCGGTAGAAAGACCATCGGATGCATCCTGAAAACCGTAGAAGGAAGAAGATGCATGGCAGTTCTTCCCGACTGTAATTTGAAATAAATAGGTTACACCATCATTTTTTCCAGTTGCTCCTGTGCCTTTCTCATATCCTGCTCAAAACTTATATGGTCGAGAAGGAAACCATCTCTTCCATCAGCAAGTTTCTGATAAAGCTGCGGATTCATACCATCCACATACTGGCTGATAGCATATTCGATATCATCACGCTGCGTGAGATTGGTAGAAAACTCATAGACACGAAGCTTCTGATGAATAAAGCAATAAGCCGACTCTATACAGTCTTGAGAGATACTGGATAGAGAGCAACTGTCTTGATTAGTACTGTCTACAGAATGGGTGAAGCCCTCTTTACCGAGGGTTTCACCTTTATTTATATATTGATTCATATTCATTATTTCACTCCCTTCATTGACAAGGCAATGCGCTTACGCTTCAAATCCACTTCTGTCACTCTCACCATCACATGCTCATGGAGCTTCACCACTTCACTAGGGTCACTGATGTAGCGGTTTGACATCTGTGAAACGTGAACCAATCCATCATTGTGAACACCTATATCAACAAAGGCACCAAACTTGGTGATGTTGGTAACGATGCCAGGCACTACCATGCCCTCCTGCAGATCCTCTATGGTCTTGATGCTCGCATCAAACTCAAATTTTTCAACCTCTCCACGAGGATCCAAACCAGGTTTGTCAAGCTCTGCCATAATATCCATCAAGGTAGGCATACCCACCTCGGCAGTGACATATTTCTTAATATCTATTTTCTTCTGCAAATCCTTATCTTCCACCAGCTGCTTCACGGTGACTCCCTGATCTTTCGCCATCTGCTCAACCAAGGCATAACGCTCTGGGTGAACTGCACTGTTATCCAAAGGATTTCTAGCTCCAGGAATACGGAGGAAGCCGGCACACTGCTCGAAAGCAGAAGGCCCCAGACGTGGCACTTTCTTCAACTGCGCACGCGAAGCGAAGGCTCCATTCTCCTTACGATATTCCACAATATTCTTGGCAAGAATAGGACCGAGACCACTCACGTAGGTCAGGAGATGCTGGGATGCAGTATTTAGGTTAACACCCACCGAGTTTACACAACTCATCACCACGGTATCCAAGCTCTTCTTAAGCTGTGTTTGATCCACATCATGCTGATACTGTCCTACACCAATGCTCTTAGGATCAATCTTTACCAGTTCGGCAAGCGGATCCATCAGTCGTCTGCCGATACTTACAGCACCACGCACGGTTACATCCTCATCCGGGAACTCATCTCTGGCAATCTTGGAAGCAGAATAGATAGAAGCACCATCCTCACTCACTACATAGATATCCACAGGGTGTGGATAACTTATTTCGTGCAACCAGTCACTCGTCTCGCGACTTGCCGTACCATTACCCACAGCCATCGCCTCTACCTGATACATCTTCACCATGCGCAAGATAGCTGAAGTAGCCTCATTTTTCTTATTACGAGGAGGATGAGGATAAACGATTTCATGATGAATCAGATTGCCCTGTGCATCGAGACAGCAGGTCTTGCAGCCATTGGCAAAACCAGGATCAACAGCCATCACCCGCTTCTGACCTAAAGGAGCAGCGAGCAAGAGCTGGCGCAGGTTCTCAGCAAAAACCACAATTGCCTCTTCATCTGCCTTCTGCTTACTGAGAGCAGCAAATTCGGTTTCAATACTAGGTTTCAAAAGACGCTTAAAGGCATCATCCACCGCTTCACCTACCAATGTCTGGCACTCACCATATCCATGCACATAATGACGTTTCAGCTTGCTCTGGCACTGTTCATCATCTGCAAAGATACTGATACGCAGGAAACCGGCAGCTTCACCACGACGCATAGCCAACAGTCGATGAGAAGAACATTTCTTTAAAGGCTCAGAGAAATCGAAGTAATCAGAAAAACGCTGGGCTTCCTCCTCATCCTTCTTCTTAGCCACCACCTTAGAGGTGATGATAGCACCACGACGGAACTCGCCACGAATCTGGTTTCTGCTTTCCTCGCTCTCGCTCACCATTTCGGCAATAATGTCCTTAGCTCCCTGCAGGGCAGCATCCACATCCTTCACCTTGTCGCCCACAAACTTCTTAGCAGCCTGCAGCGGGTTGCGTTCACGCTGGAAGAGGAGCACCTGAGCCAGCGGTTCCAAGCCAGCCTCACGTGCAATCTGTGCACGAGTTCTGCGCTTAGGCTTGAAAGGAAGATAGATATCTTCCAGTTCTGTGGCATCCCAACAGTTTTCGATACGCTCTTTAAGAGCATCTGTCAGTTTACCTTGCTCATCAATAGTCTTAAGGATGGTTTCTTTTCGTTTTGCCATTTCCTTCAACTTCTCGTTAGCCTGAGCGATAGCCTCTATATTCACCTCATCCATATTTCCCGTTTTCTCCTTACGGTAACGAGAAATAAAAGGAATGGTGCACCCCTCTTCGAGAAGCTCCAATGTATTCTCGACAGCCTGCTCACGTAATTTGAGTTGGGCTGCAATAATCTTTGTAAATTGATTCATAATTAATTTCTATTTTTGCAAATGCAAAGATACAAAAAATCTGCGAAATCCAAGACCGAGCAGGTCAAAAATCTGCGTCATCTGCGAAATCTGCGTGACCTCTCAAAAATAAATCTGCGTAAAAACAAAAAGCCTCAGAAATCTTTCGAAATCTGAGGCTTTGATAAAAGAAGGCGGCTACCTACTCTCCCGCATTGCATTGCAGTACCATCGGCGCAAGTGAGC
>NZ_JBBNGE010000120.1:0-1335 GCF_040095255.1 Segatella sinensis
TAATGCCATAACCTTTCATTTTAAACGTTTAATAATGTCGCAAAGTTACGCTTTTTCTACGAAACCACCAAGAAAATTGAAAGAAATCTGCAAATTATCAGCAAATTAGCCTCAAGAAAGTAATCTATACCCCATTACAGCAAGCTCACTCCATACTATCTCCACCTTTCCCCAAGCAGTCCCAGCCCGCATAACATGGCGCAGGCCTTTGATGGTCCGACAACCTTATAGCAAAGCGGTTCCGAGCACCGGAGGGCGGTTACATCCTCTCGCCCCTGAGGGTTTCTGTCCCCCAGAACTGGGGGGAACCGAAGGGGGCGTAAAGACTATTGAAGAGAGGCTTGGAGAGAAAGGTGGTGCCTTCCTTAAGGGTAAGGAAGGACGGGTAGGTTTTCGAAAAACTTCTTTAATGGTAAAGAAGGACGGGATGATTTTAGAGGAAATCATCTCCTCAGCAATCTCATTAAAGCAGGACGATTGCCTTAGTTTCATTCTATTTCCTCCACAAAATCCAAGATGAGCTTCTTGGAAACCTCACAACAACGCAGGTAGTCCAGCCCACTTCTCACGGCATTCTCATAGTCCTTGGCATCCACCCAAGCCTTGAATTGTTTGTATTTTGGATAAAATTGTATCATTGTTTTACCTTACAAGTTAATTCATATTAAATATTCACTTAAAAGTGAACAAACTATCAATAAAAATATTATTTTTGTGACATCGAGAATGGCATCATTACTATTGAAAAGAATATGATAACCGACATTGAAAGTGCAACCTTTGAAATTTAAACATTATGATACAGAACAAATTATTCCGTGACTGCCTCGCTGCGATACCAGCCGAGCAAAAGGCAGAGTTCGATTTGTCTTTCGGTATTGCCGAGCGCATTAGTGAGATTCTGAAAGCCAAGGGACTCACCCAAAAGGATTTCGCCCGCTTGCTCAACAAGCGAGACTCTGAAATCTCCAAATGGCTAACAGGCAGACATAACTTCACGACTCAAACCATTGCTCGTATAGAAACGGCTCTAGGCAGTAAACTCATCAGCATAGCCCATTGATTGGGCTATGCAATAATCATTCTGTAGCCCAATACTTACGCAGGTTTCGACCTCTACGGTTCTGATTAAAGTCCTGCATCACCTTTTCGAAGTATTCCTTTGTTTCCATAATTCTGTTTTTTAAGAATTCGGATGCAAAGGTAAATACTTAATGTGTTAAAACCTTACGCTGTAATGATGATATACATTAAATATCCTAAAATCCGCAACTATCATCCAATACACGATTAAGGGTAGATTTATGAGTCGTTAGTAGCAGCTTTCAGTAAAAA
>NZ_JBBNGE010000121.1:0-1229 GCF_040095255.1 Segatella sinensis
TTGTCGGTATGATTGATGATTTCTGAACTTGTAGACTCGAACTTGCTATCGCCGGAAGGGAGTACGGTAATGTAGTCGAATCCATTGGCTTTTAACCAATTGACATTCGGCTTGGAGTAGAAGCCTGCATCCATCACTACGACACGTTTGGCTTCCTGAGTGGTGGTCTTGGCCAAAGTGCCAACGACTTCCTCAACGGTAGTAGAATCATGACGGTTTCCCTCGTATATCATTGTGCGGACGAGTAATCCCTCTGTGTTTACTACAGCAGCAAGGACAACAATCCTGCAGTCGTCCCTTTTCTCTTTGGAACGACCATACTGACAGAGTTCACTGTTCTCCATTTTCCCCTCAAAGTAGGAGTTTGTGATGTCAAACAGAAGGATTTTCTCCTCGATGCCGAACATGCTGCATACCCTGTCATGGAGCCAGTCCTCAAGACCATGGTGCTCGTCCCACAGACGCTTGGCACTTTCGTACAAGGCATCTTTGGTTATTTTCTCCTTAGGAATGCCGAACATCTCTGCAAGTGCAGTGTTCTCACGAAGATAGCGGACGGTCTTCAATTCTGAATATGGATAGATGGCACGTGCGATAATCTGCATGAGGGCAAAGTTTATATGGTCACGCTTCCATCCCCTGGAGGTCAGATATTTACGAATATCAAGCATACGCATGGTAGAGTTGCAGAGGTTCTCGCAACCGATGATGCGAGCTTCATGCTGGGTGAGCGTTTCAAGCTTAACGGCAACTGCTTTCTTGCGCTCCTCTTCTTCGCGAACCTTGCGCTCGGCGATGAGACGGGGATCGTTTTCCTGGGCATACTTGCTGCTGCGGTACTTCACGTATTGAGACATGGCTTCCTCGTAGAGCTTTTTGTTATCACACATCACGCTTTGTCCATCCTCAATCATAGTGGTAAGCATGGCTGCCAGTCGGTTACGTTCATCCTTGTCAAAGCCGGGAAGTTCTCCAAGGCAAAGAACACTACGATGCTTAGTCTTGCCATCTTTGTCGATGTAAGACTTCGTGAGACGATAGTAATCATAAGCGATTGCTGTACCATCTCCCTGATCGCGATATTTCTTTGCCTTGGATATATACATTTCGGGGGCAAAGGTACACACAATTTTTGAACTGGCAAAACGGGCGGGTGTAGCATTTTGGGGATTTTCCCGAACATTCGCCGCAAATTAGGATTCTTTATGCAAAATCAGCTAGGTAATTGG
>NZ_JBBNGE010000122.1:0-1215 GCF_040095255.1 Segatella sinensis
TTGCATTTGTCCACGTCAAAATAATAGGTAATGCTGGAGTTTCTGTGACGCTTGTCATTTTTGCGATTATTCATCTCTTTCCATTTCGCCAGATGCCCTGCTGGGCAGACGTACAAATCTGCATCCTTGTTGTATTCAAAAGGAAGTTTGTTTGTTCGATTACCGTCAATTACAGAACTTAAACGAGCAGAGAGATGCATATTGTTTTCCTTTGCCATTTTGAGATTTTCCTTGCTGGAATATGCTTTATCTGCTACAATGGAATCAACTTCCATTCCTGCTTCCTCTGTCTTCCTTACCAGTTCCGGCAATTGCTGTCCATCACCTTTTTCGCCAGAAGAAAAATGGTTTTTCGCAAAATTATTAGTAGAAATTGGCTCTCGGAGCACTAAAATGTGCCTCCGTTGGCACTTTTACAGCCCCCGCAAAGGGCAAAATAAGAGTGGAAAAGGTAGATTTGCAAGGGGCAAAATGGAGGTTTTTCGGAATATATTTTACGCATTTGCAGATAATCTGATACAGAGAGAGAGACAGACGAAGGAGGAAACTGACACGAGAAAATGTAAAGATTAGGAAAGTGAAGAGCATGAATGTAACAACGCACAAAGGAATATATCATATTAATAATCAGTATTTTACATAGAGCAATAATCTTCAAAGAGAGCTTCCCCTGGAAAGCTCTATCCGGTCATTTTCGGTCATGGTCATTTTCGGTCATTTTTGTTTCGGGGGGGCAAATCTCCCCTATAGTATAATATAAATATTTATATTTATATTATACTATAGATTAAAATGACCGAAGTTGAAAATGAAAATGACCGAAAATGACCATGACCGGAAATGACCGCTTTTTGAATCCTCACTTCATCGCCATAGTACCCATTCCAGTCACTCCTGCAAGCAATGTGTAAAAACAGCATTTACTTACATAGTTAATTATCAAGTACTTACACCATTTTTACCATCTTATTTCGATAAAAACTTGATTTCGCCTTTGAAATTTTGTATCTTTGCACCGGCAATCGAAGGAACAGCCTATTGTGCCGAAAACCGGTCATCTATGAAGACCGGAGCGGGGCTTAAATGATGGCAGGCGCCGGTCATCTATTAAGACCCAGAATCGGGGCAGAAACGGGGCTTCCGGGTAGTTGTGATTCAGTGAACTCTTAAACACAGAACAGAGTATGATTAACTACAGCATCGTAATGCGCAGCG
>NZ_JBBNGE010000123.1:0-1155 GCF_040095255.1 Segatella sinensis
TGACCTGATGGCAACTAAGGAGAGGGGTTGCGCTCGTTATGGCACTTAAGCCGACACCTCACGGCACGAGCTGACGACAACCATGCAGCACCTTCACAGAGACCCCGAAGGGCGTCATTGTCTCCAAATCCTTCCTCTGC
Source organism: Segatella sinensis (assembly GCF_040095255.1). Taxonomy (NCBI): domain Bacteria; kingdom Pseudomonadati; phylum Bacteroidota; class Bacteroidia; order Bacteroidales; family Prevotellaceae; genus Segatella; species Segatella sinensis. Next base: position 141 of record NZ_JBBNGE010000123.1, read on the forward strand.
AATTCAAGCCCGGGTAAGGTTCCTCGCGTATCATCGAATTAAACCACATGTTCCTCCGCTTGTGCGGGCCCCCGTCAATTCCTTTGAGTTTCACCGTTGCCGGCGTACTCCCCAGGTGGGATGCTTAATGCTTTCGCTTGGCCGCTGACCTATTCAGACCAACAGCGGGCATCCATCGTTTACCGTGCGGACTACCAGGGTATCTAATCCTGTTCGATACCCGCACTTTCGAGCTTCAGCGTCAGTTGCGCTCCAGTGAGCTGCCTTCGCAATCGGAGTTCTTCGTGATATCTAAGCATTTCACCGCTACACCACGAATTCCGCCCACTTTGTGCGTACTCAAGGAAACCAGTTCGCGCTGCAGTGCAGATGTTGAGCATCTACATTTCACAACACGCTTAATCTCCGGCCTACGCTCCCTTTAAACCCAATAAATCCGGATAACGCCCGGACCTTCCGTATTACCGCGGCTGCTGGCACGGAATTAGCCGGTCCTTATTCATAAGGTACATGCAAAAAGCCTCACGAGGCTCACTTTATTCCCTTATAAAAGCAGTTTACAACCCATAGGGCCGTCATCCTGCACGCTACTTGGCTGGTTCAGGCTCTCGCCCATTGACCAATATTCCTCACTGCTGCCTCCCGTAGGAGTTTGGACCGTGTCTCAGTTCCAATGTGGGGGACCTTCCTCTCAGAACCCCTACTGATCGTTGCCTTGGTGGGCCGTTACCCCGCCAACAAGCTAATCAGACGCATCCCCATCCATCACCGATAAATCTTTAATCCCTTTCAGATGTCTTCTAGAGACGTCATTGGGTATTAGTCTTACTTTCGCAAGGTTATCCCCAAGTGGTGGGCAGGTTGGATACGCGTTACTCACCCGTGCGCCGGTCGACGCCTAGAAAAAGCAAGCTTTCTCTATCGTTTCCCCTCGACTTGCATGTGTTAAGCCTGTAGCTAGCGTTCATCCTGAGCCAGGATCAAACTCTCCATTGTAAAATATCATTTTTACTTC
>NZ_JBBNGE010000124.1:0-1144 GCF_040095255.1 Segatella sinensis
ATTTCTGCACGTTCCTTCTGTGTGTCTGTCCATTTCTCGGGTGACATCATAAGTAGCCCCTTACTGCGTGCAAGGAGTTCTGCACGAGTCTCTCCGTTCTCAAGTCTTGCGGGATAGTACCTTGCATTGCGCCTTATGGCATTGCCCTCCTCATCCACAAATGGACCATCGTTCTCCTGCAGCTGGCGCATCATCAGACGGTGCTCTTCCCTAGCATTGGCATCAAGTGTCATCTGCTCACGCCTATACTCTCTGCGTACCTCTTGCAAGGCTTCAAGACAAAACTGCTGATGATGGAACCGGTCGAGCGTACGCATAGCCTTCGGAAAGCATGTTTCTACTATGTTGTGCATACTCTCAGAGAAGTCGAGAGTAACCTCTTCCACGCTCATTCTCAACGCTTCTGGTATCTTCATCAATGCCTTTATGACATCCTTTGCCTTAGTGCCCTTGACTACAGCAATAAGGCATCCCTTGCGACCATGTGCATCCTTGTTCGAGGCTATTGTGTATACCTCTCCCGTGGACAAGCATGTCTCATCTATGCTGACGTGAGGACTTATGTTCTCTGGGAAGATGAGCCACTCGTCAGCATGGCCTAGTTCAGACCATTCACGATAGCCGCTTAGGTGGTCCTTGTAGGCTCTGCCATACTCATCACCGTCTATGTGATAGTCATCCTCAAACGAACGGGCCGTTATAGGGCGCGTCTCCAAACGCTTCTTTTAAAAAATCCGCCAACTCGGTTGAGCAGCGGGTGGACTCCTGAATGAGATTGCATTCGGTCATCACGTTGTGACCATCTGCATCAAGCCATCTGCGACGGCGCACGTGAAGCAGTACTTCCTGACCTCTAATCGGAAAGTCGTGAAACACACTTTCGCGTGTAAATCCATTGGGGCGCAGGTCTTCTCCGTCGTCAGGTTTCTGCTCGTTCTCATCGAGATAAAGGTGAATCACCTGTGTGTCACCTTTCTTCTCGACACGTACAGTCTTCAAGTCAAACCAGTCAAGCATGCGGGCTGGCAATAGGCATTCCGCTAAGAGTCTATACTGTTCCATTTTCTTCTAACGTTTACTCTATAAACGTACACCTGCTTGCTTTTATTGTGCTATGCTATCCACACGCTTTTGCAAGTGACCC
>NZ_JBBNGE010000125.1:0-1110 GCF_040095255.1 Segatella sinensis
TAAGTAAGTGATCTAAATTATTTTTATATATAAGTACTAACATGGCTCATTTTTCGTTTTATAGAAAAAGTAGAATTATGAAACCAATAAAAGTACTTGAATTATCAGAGGTTGATCGCCTCAAATTAGAGAAAGGCTATCATAATGGCCCTACTCATAGTTTTCGTATCAGATGCAAATCCATATTGCTGAAGTCAGAAGGTAAATCAGCTCCCCAAATAGCAGAAATGCTTGAGGTAACAGTACCTACTGTCTACACATGGGTAAAACGTTATGAAGAAAATGGCATCAAAGGCTTGGAGACACGTCCTGGTCAGGGGCGAAAGCCTATTATGGATTGTTCTGATGAAGAAGCAGTCCGCAAGGCAATTGAGGAAGACCGTCAGAGTGTGTCCAAAGCACGTGAAGCATGGCAGAATGCGACTGGTAAAGAAGCCAGTGACATTACCTTCAAACGTTTTTTAGAAACATTGGTGCAAGATATAAGCGTATAAGAAAACGCCCAAGGGGCAAACCCTCACCGCAGCTCTACGCATACAAGAAAGAGAAGTTGCAAGAACTTGAAGAACTTGATTCCAAAGGAGAACTTATGCTATATTATGCCGACGAAAGCCATGTTTGTACAAATGGTTATGTTCCATATGGCTGGCAATTCAAGAATGAGGATATTTACATCCCATCCGAGAAGGCAGCCCGGCTTAATATCTTTGGCATGATTACCAAAAGGAACCAATATAAAGGTTTTACCACACAAGAGTCCATCAACGCAGACAAGATTGTGGACTATCTTGACAGATTCTCTTTCAATGTTACGAAGAAGACTGTAATTGTCTTGGACAATGCTTCTGTTCATAGAAATCGGAAAGTTAAAGAACTGAGGAAAATTTGGGAGAAAAGAGGATTGTTCCTCTTCTATCTTCCACCTTATTCTCCAGAACTTAATCCTGCCGAGATTCTTTGGCGTATACTTAAGGGCAAATGGATAAGACCGATAGATTACGAGACTACGGACTCGCTTTTCTATTGTACGAACATGGCCTTGGCGTCTGTGGGTACGAACTTATTCGTGAATTATTCATATTTATAAAATTAATTTTGAACAGTTACTTA
>NZ_JBBNGE010000126.1:0-917 GCF_040095255.1 Segatella sinensis
TAGGAGCAAACTTCAAGGGTGAAGATATCGAAAACAAGATAAGCGAAGTCACTATATCTGCAGGTTCAGAACCTCAATATGTGATTAGTGACAATGCCCATAACCTTGTAAGGGGTATCTTGGACTCTGGATATGTGCATTATGCGGACATCAGCCATTCTATGGGTGTTATTCTCAAAAAGGTGTATGAAAAACAGCCTGATTTTGTTGAGCTTACAACACTTTTAGGAAAGAAAAGACTACAATACCATCTGACAAATAAAGCATATTTGCTACCACCGAACATGAGGACTATTGCTAGATTCATGAATATGTCTGAATGGGTAATCTGGGGCAACTCTATGCTTGCTTGTTACAACAAACTCCCAAAAGAAATGCAGGAAGCGTATGCTTTCATCAACGACTATGAATCTTTGTTGCAAGAACTCATGGATGCGTTGGATGCCATCAGGCATATAGAGCATATCTGTAAAAACAAAGGCTTTTCCTGCAAGACGAGTAAGGAGTGCCAGTCATACATAGTTGCTCATGTTATAGGAAATGCTTATCCTCGTCAAGCTCACCTTGGCTTGAAGATGCTGGAGTACTTCCGAAAGGAAGAAGCGCAACTTACTGAGGATATGAATATCTGCATCTCTTCAGACATCATTGAATCTACTTTTGGTATATACAAAAGCAAGAAGTCACCGAACAAGCTGTATGGCATAACTCCTTTTGCTCTAATGATACCATTATATCCAAAAGTCGTGAACGAATCCGTTACTAAAACATTTAATTTCAAAGAGCGCTTAGTGAATGTTAAACTTAAGGACATTGATGCTTGGACTACCGAGCACTTGTCCAAAAACTGGGTGACAGAACGAACCAAAACACTCAAACAAGTGAGTTAATATTGGAACATAGAACTGGACACCCTA
>NZ_JBBNGE010000127.1:0-917 GCF_040095255.1 Segatella sinensis
CGATTCGCAATGCCGAGGAGATTCTCCGGGCTACCCTGAAGAAGAAGGAGGAACTGCTGGAGCAGCAGAAGAAACTGATCGGGGAGCAGAAGGCCCGATTAGATGGGCAGAAGGCTTGGATAGCCGACCAGGATGCTCGGTTGATTCAGCAGAAGGCTTTGCTGCATCAGCAGGAGGTGCAGATGGGACTTGACAAGAAACTCATCGGCGAGCAGGATGTGGAAATCCGAAGACTGAACGGCGTGGTGGATGAGCAGGTGGTGAATATCGCCCGAAAAGGTGAGAACATCATCCATCTGGAGCACCAGGTGGATGGGCTGATGCCGAAGGCAATCTACTCGGATAATGTCTTGGATTCCGTTTCCTGCTTCACTACTACTCAGGTGGCGAAGGAGCTGGGTATCACGGCGCAGGAGCTGAACCGCTCACTGTGCGCCCTGCATATCCAGTACTACCAGAGCGGGCAGTACATGCTCTATGCGGAGTATGCGCACATGGGACTGGCGAAGAGCCGCACCCGATACAATGCCTTCCTGGATCCGAAATGCGATGGCAGAAAGGAGAAGATGGGCAAGGCGGTAACGCATACCTATCTGGTATGGACCGAGAAGGGCAGGAAGTTTGTCCATGATCTGGCCCACAGATTCTGGGAGCTTGCCGAACTGTTTGAGGTGAAGAATCTGGGGTAGGCCCGCTGGGGCATTTGACCGGCGATGGAATCGCCGGGAACGGGGGTAGGAAGGGGGACAGGCTCCTGCTTGGCTTCTGTTAGGCTCCGGTTGGTAATTATTAATCATTAAAAATGGAAATATGGCGATAAAGCAACAGGTAATGGCTTTAAATCCGGCACGCAAGGGCAATATGGGAAGATTGAATTCTTCCCAGCCCCTGTATGTCTATGACACCCTGATAGCACA
>NZ_JBBNGE010000128.1:0-878 GCF_040095255.1 Segatella sinensis
GAAAAGAAAATCCATGCTACACCCAAATCATACCTCAAAAAATCTGGATATTGGAAATCAGGGAGTTACATGACGGGCGACTGCAATGTGGGTTAAAGAATTCTACTCCTGTATTATCCTTTACTAATTTAGCAAAATCGGTTATCACCTTATCCGCCTCCGATTGAGATGTAAATCGTTGCATCTCATATTTCTTGAGAATGGTATGCTCCTTATCCGTACAGGTTATTTGGGTATCTTTCGATGACTCAAGAAAACGGGTTAGAAAGCCTTTCCAATCATCTTCTGGTCTTTTGGGGTCGTATAACCATAGCTCTGACTTTTTTGTCGTATATACAGACACATTGAATATGATATACGAATGTGAAACCTCTGAACTGGCATATGAAGATACATCTGTCATATCCTTATTCTCTTCATTGGAAATAAAGTATCCATCGTCTGACACCTGGAATATTGACATCTCTATGGTATGTCTTCCCCTTTTTGTAGCTCCAAAGTAATACTCAAAAAAATGACCATACAGGAAATCCAAGCCGCTCATATCCTTATATACATTCAATTTGGCATAATCTTTATCTGGACTATTCCTTCTGTTTCTAATCTCGTCACTAAACCAATTCTTGCTTCCCCACATATCAGTATATGGAGTTTGTTCTCTGATATAGTTCACTATATTAAGTACGCGTTCCTGGAATCTTGAAAGTAGTCTGAATGCGTTTCTAACATCAATGAATATATTGTCAATCTCTTTTTTCATATTGCAAAGTATTTTCTTATATTTCTATAGAAGATGGATTTATGAGCCCACTTTAAAAAGGAGCATATTTTGAATCCAGTCTGACCAGTGTGGTCATTCTGAGTGAAACATAGCAATC
>NZ_JBBNGE010000129.1:0-835 GCF_040095255.1 Segatella sinensis
ACCCAAATCATACCTCAAAAAATCTGGATATTGGAAATCAGGGAGTTACATGACGGGTGACTGCAATGTGGGTTAAGTATCTCCTTTTGAAGGTAATTTATAATATATCGGACGTTGATGTAGTAGAACGTGCCCGCTATGATATGTCGTTCAAGTACTTCTTGGGATTAACTCCTGAGGAGACTAACCTGATAAATCCTAGTTCCTTGACCAAATTCCGTCGACTTCGCCTAAAGGATATGGACCTGCTGGATCTGCTCATCAAAAAGACAGTTTCTATTGCTATAGAAGTTGGTGTCCTCAAGTCTAAAACCGTTATCGTTGATGCAACCCATACGCATTCCCGTTCTAATCCAATTAGTGCGGCAAAGAGTTTGGAGTATTATTGCAAGGCCGTAATCAAGGTCGTTAATTCTGTGGATGACAGCATGGAATTGCCTGAGCTTCCAAAAGAAAAGAAGTATTCTTCTATCATGAATGCTGCTAAAACGATAGTTGCTACTGTGGAAGCAGATGCTGCAACTGCCAATATGCCTGCAGTCAAGGAGCGTCTCAATATGCTGAAAGAAACCATTTCAGATGCAGAGCCCCGAGGCGTAATATCAAAGGATGAGGATGCCCGTACAGGACATAAAACAGCTCATTCTTCATTCTTTGGGTATAAGACACATATGGCGATGAGCGATGAGAGAATTATCACTGCAGCTACTGTTACTTCTGGCGAAAAAGGTGATGGACAGCAATTGCCGGAACTGATGAGGAAGACAGAGGAAGCAGGAATGGAAGTTGATTCCATTGTAGCAGATAAAGCATATTCCAGCAAGGAAAATCTCAA
>NZ_JBBNGE010000012.1:0-84094 GCF_040095255.1 Segatella sinensis
CTAAATTCAATGCAATTCTTGCTGTAGTACAACAGTAAGACGATTACTCATGCCCATAGGGGTGCTGAGTAGTTACAGCGCTTCCGGATCAAAGACCATGAACTTATAATTTTTAAAAAAAGAACATTATATTGCACTTTTTCTTGCGTAATCTAGAAATATTTATTACCTTTGCAGGAAATGTACAATATAAGGCACTACTCAATCGTATCTGACTGAATAAAAACAACATAAAATGTTGATTTTCAAATAAGAAAATAAAAAAGATAAAAAAATAAAAGAAATGAACATCAAGTCAATAGGCAGTAAAATCAAGGGAAATCCTACGATGGTAGAGGGTACGGTGTATTCCATGCTCATCATCTGTAGCATTTCCCATTTCCTGAACGATATGATTCAGTCGATTATCCCTTCCATCTATCCGATTGTGAAGGATAAGTTCGACTTCTCGTTTGCACAGATTGGTATCATCACACTGGTCTTCCAGATGACATCTTCCATCCTGCAACCTTTCACAGGACTTTATGCCGATAAGCATCCCCGTCCCTATGCCCTCTCCATCGGCATGTGCTTCACGTTGGTGGGCCTGCTCCTGCTGGCTTTCGCCGAGAATTATTTCCTGATTCTCCTGGCAGTGAGCGTTGTCGGCCTGGGTTCGTCCGTGTTTCATCCCACAGCATCGAGAGTGGCCCAGATGGCATCGGGAGGCAAGAAGAGTCTGGCACAATCCATCTTCCAGGTGGGTGGCAATGGAGGATCTGCAATAGGACCTTTGCTTGCAGCCATCATCATCCTGCCTTTCGGCCAGCATGCCATCTCCTGGTTTGCCCTTGCAGCCCTGATTGCCGCCATCATCATGGTAAGATTGGGAGTCTGGTATAAGGCACGACTGGCTTACGTGGTGAACCATCCTCAGAAACAGCCCATTCTTAATACCCATATCTCTAAAAGGGTGAAGTATTGGGCTCTGTTCATCCTCATCATGCTCGTGTTCTCCAAGTATTTCTATACGGCATGCATTACGAGTTACTTCACCTTCTTTCTGATGGATAAGTTCGGCGTATCGGTACAGACCTCGCAGCTGTGCCTCTTCGTATTCCTTGCCGCCTTTGCCATAGGTACGGTGGCAGGAGGAATGCTGGGTGACAAGTTTGGCAGAAAGTATGTCATCTGGTTCTCCATTCTGGGAGCAGCACCCTTTGCCATCGCCATGCCTTTTGTGAACTTCACATGGACCATCATCTGTACCTTCCTTTCTGGCTTAATCATCGCCTCGGCATTCTCTTCCATCGTGGTATATGCCACTGACCTGATGCCAGATAAAGTGGGATTGATAGCAGGCATTTTCTTCGGCCTGATGTTCGGACTGGGAGGACTTGGCTCAGCGTTCTTCGGCTGGTTAGCTGACAAGACCAGTATTGAGTTTATCTTCCAGGTGAGTGCCTTCCTGCCATTGCTCGGCATCATAGCAGGATTCTTGCCGAATACCCAGAAGAGTTGATGGCTTTCTTGCCTTTATCTTCTTCCCAGGTTTTTCACATTCACATTCTTCAGCAGATACTCACGGGTCAGCTCCTTGATGTTGCGCTTGCGCCAAGGTATCACGAGCATCAAGCCAGCACAAATCAGACAACCATAGAAGGTCCAGCCTGCCATCTCCTTGATGGATACCAGCGTGGCCTGAACCTGTACCTTTGCCTTCACACTCATGGCAGCCATGTTCTGCGCCTCGGTCTCCGTCTTGCCCTGATACTGCATGCCTCTTACCGTCTGGTCATAGGTCTTTGCCGTCTCCAAGCTGGTACGGTCGTAATCCTGTGCAAAGCGGGTGACGTAATACTGCTGGCGATGCTGAAGCACATTGGTGTAGAGCGCCGAACCGATGCAGGGGGCGATGACCATACGGACGGTGAGCATGATGCAGACCCAGGTGGACATGAAGCGGTAAGGCATGCGCTGATTGGCTATCGTGGAGATGAGCGAATAGAGCAGCATCATTCCCGTAGAACGGATGATGATAGGCCATTTCATGCGTTCATACATACCGTCGTTCTGCACCTCGAAATACATAAAGAGGGCGTAGCCTCCGATAAAGAGGAAGCCCAGACAGTACATCCACTTCAGATGAACATTCTTAGCTCTGGCGATGATCGCAAAAATCAAACCCACGGTATATCCCACCATCACCCAGTTGCCCAGAGTGGCATTCTGCCAGTTGTCTATCTTCATTCCCACATTGGTGAATACGTTCACAAACATGGCGCTGGAGTTGCAGACCATCAGAAGGAAGAACAGCATGATGCCGTAATTGACAACCCTGAGCTGGAACACCTCCATGATAAAATAAGGTGAACGGCGGGTCTTCTCCAGATAGATAAATAGGGCGGTGAAGATGAGACAGACCACTGTAGAAATACGGATGGTAGGATCATCAAACCAGTCCAGCGTCTTGCCGAACACCATCACATAGGCAAACGAACAGAGCATGATGCTGAACACCGTGACATTGCCAAACTTCGACATCGTAATCGGGAACTTCGGCATCGGATACTTATGATAAGGCATGGTGAAGAACACGATGATAATGCCCGCCAGCATGAATGCCATCATGAAATGATACACATACTGCCACTCGTAGGCATAGGCAAGCCAAGCCGTGAGCCAGGTGCCCAACTGTCCGATGATCATGAAGAAAAGATAGATAACCGGCTGGGAAACCATCTTTTCTGAATCCATCGCATCCCAAGCCTCCTCGGTGGTAGGCTCGCAACCCGGCGTGATATTCTTCGTTGCCTCAATACCGAAACCATATCGGATGAGTACAAAGAGATGCGCCATCAGAAGCGTCTGTCGGACAAAGCCCATCAGCAGACTGCACAGTCCGAGGATGAACAGTGAATCGGTCTGGGCGCAGACGAAACTGAGCAAAAAGAGTATGGAGAATCCCACGATACACATCATCTTCTCTCTCCGGATGCACACCAGTTCGTAGAAGAACGGCGAGAAAGCCGCCATTCCTATCGACGTGCAGAAGCCCGCAAAGGCGATGTATTCCGACTGGATGCCCAGTCCGCTCATCATCTCTCCGCTGTTGGCGGAATAGACACCACTCATCGTAATCATCGGCACGAAGAGGATGATCATGAAGATGATGCCAAGCGGTTTCGGCACCCAGTCATAGAACGGATAATTCTTATATTCTTCTTCCATATATTACTTCATTTCCTTCAAGCTACTTTTTATTTCTCTCAGCCTTCACAATCACCATCATACCGGCTGCCAGGCGGGCATTGTCTTCCTTGCTGAGGTTAGTGAAGTCGATTCTTACAGGCACACGCTGCTGAATCTTCACGAAGTTACCAGCTGAGTTATCGGTAGGAACAAGAGAATACTTGGAACCGGTTGCTCCGGAGATAGCGGTAACGGTGCCCTCAAACTCCTTGTTGCTGATGGCATCTACTGTCATGCGTACCTTTTGACCCACATAGAGATTCTCTACCTGAGTTTCCTTATAGTTGGCGATAACCCACTTCTGGGCATTAGGCAGGATATAGGTGATGGTGGTTCCAGCGTTCACCATCTGTCCCTCTTCGATAGAGCGGCGACCCAACTTACCATCGCATGGCGCTACAACCACACAATAAGAGAGGTTCAGCTTCGCCATCTCCACCGCAGCCTCAGCACGTTCGATGGCAGCTGTCACATTCTGCTTGCGGGTAACCACCTCGTTCACGCCCTTATAGGCAGCAGCCTGCTGTCGCTTTACCGACTCCAGTTTCTTCTTGGTAGCCGCATATTCCACTTCGAGCTGCTCCAACTGGATTGGTGTAGCAGCCTTCTTCTCTACCAGGTTACGATAGCGCTCGCAGTCTTTGGCAAGTTTGGCAAGGCGCACCTCAATTTCATCGATGGATGCAGAATAGACGGTAGCCGAAGTCTGGGTGGTCTGCTGGGTAGCATCAATGACGTTGGCTCCAGCCTTGGCATCCTTCAGAGCCGCCTCAGCCTCCATCAGGCGGATGCGATACTCACGGTCGTCAAGGATAAGAAGGGTATCACCCTTATGAACCTCCTCGTGCTCCTTGAAACAAACCTTGGCAATATAGCCCGATGCGCGGAGGTTGACAGGAGAGATATACTGCTCTACCTGGGCATCGTTGCTGGTTTCGTTGGCATTATAATCCAGGAAGAGACAGACAATCTTCCAGAGTCCGAAGACGAGGATGGCTACGCCGATGAGACTGGCGATGATCTGGCGGATGCGCTGCTTCTTCAATTTCTTCTGCATTTCTTCGTGAGACATCTGAGTGGTTGCTGCATTATCCTCGTGAGACATCTGAGTAGCTTCTGCATTTTCCTCACGAGCTGTTTCTATCTTGTTATTTTCGTTCTGTTCCATTGTTTTATTCTGATTATTTGTTTCTTTATGATTCCTTTGTTATTTTACCAGTTCCAATTGTCCTGTGAGTTTCAGGAGCGAGAGGTTTGCCACCTTATATTTATAATAGGCGGTAAGATAATTGTTCATTGCCTCGCTCATGCGCATCTCATCCTGGAGAACGGCGGTCATGGAACCTACCCCCTCCTTGTATTGGTCGGCAGTCACATTATATACATCCTGCGCCAGGGTATAGTTGTCAAACTGCTTCTTGTAGTTGCGCTGGCTGTTGTTCACCTCGCTCACGGCGTTCATATAGTCTGCCTGCATTCCCTTGAGTGCATCCTCATATCCAATGCGGGCATTCTCCTCCTCCACTTTGGCACGTCTTATCTTAGAACGCTTCTCGAAACCATCAAAGACTGGCACTCTCAGCTGGATGCCGATGCCGTTGGAACCATACCAGTGGTTTGATTCGCCCGAATGAATCCAATGTTCTATCTTATCGGTGAAGGCAGAATACATCAGGCTACCGGTAAGGCTCACCGAAGGCAGATAGCCATCCTTGGCTAACTTGGTCTGCTTCTGGGCAAGTTCCTTTCTCTTCTCCAGGAGCTGGAGTTCGTAGAGATTGGTGTTCAATCCGTTGGCATTCACCGTCTCTATCTCTCCCGGATTCACCTCCGTTACCTTGATTTGCTTTTCTGCAGGATAATCTATCACATATTTGAGCATGGTATATTGCTGATCGAGCATGGCGATGGCGTTATCGCGCTGCACGGTGAGATTCTCGATGTTGAGTTTCACTCGCTTCACATCCACTTCCAGGGTCATCTGATTGTCGTAGAAAGCCTGGGTGATGCCATAGAGTTCTTCCAGGCGCTTGATGTTGTCATTCACCAGTCGGATCTGCTCAGCCGTATTCTGCGCCATGTAATACATCTTGGCAGTCTGCACGATGAGGTCTTCGCGCGCCTTCTCGTAAGAGAGCTGGTTGAGATGGTCTGCTATCTTGGCAATGTCGATGGCAGTATTCACCATCTGGTTGTAAAGCGGCATCTGGAGTTGCAAGCCTGCTGAAGCATTATACTGCAGGGTTTTGGTAACATTGTAAGGCTTGCCGTAGGCAGAACCGTCAGTCACGGAAACGGGAGGCGTGAAGTTATCGTTCAACTGTGCCACGGCGTTGATCTGCGGCAGCAACTTCGCCTGGTTCTCGCTGATGGAATACTTTCCCTTTGCAATCTCGTTCCTGCTTTTCTGCAGCGACAGGTTATTCTCCACCGCCATCTGCAGGCACTGGCTCAGCGACAGAGTTTCCTGCGCCATCATTGCAGAAAAAGCCCCGAGAGCCAGACAAAAACACAATATCTTTTTCTTGTTCATTTTTAATATGTTTCTTATAATATACAATATGATTGATGTCTGGTGCAAAGATACTGCTTTTCTGTCGATTATCACTATTCACAAAATATCACAAAATGTTCAAAATTGCCGTTTCTTTTAGTGGCGGGGGTTCTTAGAAACAAAAAGGCGATTGCTATCCCCTTTGCGGAAAAGCAATCGCCTTCATTATTTCATATAATTTTTATCTTACTTCCAAGGATTCTCGGTTGGGTAAGGCAAGCTAGCTGGCTGGTTGTAAGCGATATCCTTGATGCCAAGATACTTGAATACCTCGAACAAGGTCTTGCCTACATGAGAGAATGCTACGGCTCCGTGGTGTGGATAACCCTTCTGAATCAATACGTGACGATAGAAGCGGCCCATCTCGTTGATGGCGAAGATACCGATACCACCGAATGAACGGGTAGGAACATCGAGAACCTCACCCTCTGCGATGTAGCTGCGGAGGTTGCCCTCTGAATCGCACTGCAGACGGTAGAATGTGATGTCAGAAGCTGCGATATCACCCTCCAAAGTACCACGGGTGAAGTCTGGTTTACAACCATTCTCCAACAAACGGTTCTGGATGAGCTGATACTTAATCTTACGGCTTGAGCACATCTTGCACTGTGGAGTGTTACCGCAGTGGAAGCCCATGAAGGTATCAGTCAACTTATAATCGTACTTGCCCTTGATGTCCTCATCATAGATATACCGAGGAACAGAGTTGTTGATATCGAGCAATGTAACGGTATCGTCAGAAGCACACATACCGATGTACTCAGACAATGCACCATAGACATCAACCTCGCAAGCTACAGGAATACCGCGGCTAACGAGACGGCTGTTTACATAGCAAGGCTCGAAACCGAACTGGCTTGGGAATGCAGGCCAGCACTTGTCAGCGAATGCTACATACTGGCGAGAACCCTTGTGAGCCTCAGCCCAATCGAGCAATGTCAACTCAAACTGCGCCATTCTGCGGCTGAGATCAGGATAGTAGCAGCCTTCGCCCATCTCCTTGGCCATATCAGCGCAAACCTCGTCGATACGTGGATCGTTCGCGTGCTCCTTATAAGCTACGAGGAGGTCGAGCTCTGAGTTCTCCTCAATCTCTACACCCAGTTCGTACAAGCCCTTGATTGGAGCGTTGCAAGCGAAGAAGTCCTGAGGACGTGGACCGAATGTGATAATCTTCAAGCCCTTCAAACCGAGGATGACGCGAGCTACTGGTACGAAGTCTGCAATCATCTTAGCTACTTCCTCTGCTGTACCAACAGGGTACTCAGGGATGTAACCCTTCAAATGACGCATACCGAGGTTGTAAGAGCAGTTGAGCATACCGCAGTATGCATCACCACGACCATTGATCATGTCGCCGTCACCTTCAGCAGCTGCTACGAACATAACAGGACCGTCGAAGTTCTTTGCAATCAAAGTTTCAGGGGTCTCAGGACCGAAGTTACCAAGGAATACAACCAAGGCGTTGCAACCCTGCTCCTTCACTTCAGCCACAGCCTTGAGCATATCTTTCTCGTTCTCAACTGTAGTCTGACAGTTGAAAATCTCACCTTTGTACTCTTTTACGATGTTCTCACGGCGCTGAGTAGAAAGCGCGATTGGAAAACAGTCACGGCTAACGGCAATAATACCGAGCTTTACTTGTGGAATGTTGTTGCTTACCATAATTCTTGTGTTTTATATTAAGTTTTTATATATTTTTGCTGAGCGCAAAGGTACTAATATTTTTTGTTTCAGCAAGCATTTTAAGAGTTTTTTTATAGTGAAAAAAGTTAAAAACAGAAGATTTCCGCCGGAATGAAACATCCGATAAAGTTCCTGTAACATTTCATATACATCGATTGAGACTTTATAACAAATAAAAACACAAAGATTGATGGTTTTTCAAATTATTATTGTACCTTTGCACCGACAAAAACAGAAAAACGATTATGAACAAAGTCAAGACTATCTTTGCCTGGATATGGCAAAAGCTTTGCGCCTTTTGGCCTTGGTACAAGACATTGTATCAGGGAAGAGCGTGGTACACCAAGACGGTAATCGCCTTGGCAAGTTGTATTGTCGCCTTTATCCTTTATTTAGGTGCTGTCGATATTAACTTCTTATGGCTTTTCGGTAAGTCACCTGGTTATTTTTCAGGTATTCTGAATCCTCAGACTTCCGAGGCTTCCCTGATTTATAGTGCCGATGGCAAGCTTATCGGTAAGTATTTCAATGAGAATCGTACTCCTGTAGAATACGACGAGGTGAACCCTGCCTTCTTCAAGGCTCTGGTAGATACCGAGGATGAGCGTTTCTACAAGCATATCGGTATCGACCCTATCGGCGTTTTCGCTGCTGCCAAGGATGCTCTCCTGCATCACAATGGCCGTGGTGCTTCTACCATTACGCAGCAGCTGGCAAAGAATATGTTCCGCGTCCGTTCGCAGTATTCTACGGGATTGCTCGGCAAGGTGCCTGTACTACGCCTGCTCATCATCAAGAGCAAGGAGTGGATCATCGCCGTGAAGCTGGAGACGGTTTTCTCGAAGAAGGAAATCATCACCATGTATGCCAACACCGTGGATTTCGGCAGTAACTCTTACGGTATCAAGACTGCCGCCAAGACTTACTTCAATACTACGCCAAAGGAGATGACCACCGACCAGGCTGCCGTACTCGTGGGTATGCTGAAGGCTACCACCTATTACAATCCACGTACCAATCCGGAGAACAGTCTGGCACGCCGCAACACCGTATTATATAATATGGTGACACACGGCGATCTGTCACATGCAGAATACGACCAGCTGAAGACTGAGCCTATCAAGCTCGACTTCAAGGTAGAGGAAAACTACGACGGACAGGCAAAATACTTCCGTGAGGCTGTAGCCAACTACCTGAAAGACTGGTGCAAGGAGGAAGGTTACGATCTCTACACCAGTGGTCTGACGATCTACACCACCATAGATACCCGCATGCAGAAGTATGCCGAGGAGGCTGCCCGCAAGCAGATGAAGCAGGTACAGCAGAACTTCAACAACCACTGGAGCATCCGCCGCACACAGGCAGGAAAGGGAAAATGGATGGGACAGGAACCTTGGCAGGATGAGAACCACCAGGTGATTCCAAACTTCATCCAGGGCATCGCCGAGCGACAGCCATTCTACAAGGACCTGGTGGCTCGTTTCCCAGACAATCCAGACTCAGTGAACTACTATTACAAGGAGTGGGTTCACCCGGTTAAGGTATTCGATTACGACAAGGGAAGCATCACTATCAACATGACTTCTGAAGATAGTATCAAGTATATGACTACCTTCATGCACAGTGCTTTCGTAGCTATGGAGCCACAGACGGGAGCCGTGAAGGCATGGGTGGGCGACATCGACTTCGACCACTGGAAGTATGACAAGGTAACAGCCGAGCGCCAGCCGGGTTCTACCTTCAAGCTCTTCGTCTATACAGAAGCAATGAATCAGGGATTGACTCCTTGCGACAAGCGCCGCGACGAATATATCTCGATGGAGGTATATGACAAGAAGAAGCACGAGATGACCACTTGGAGACCATCCAACGCCAACGGTTCGTTCTCGGGTGACAGTATCCCATTGAAGAGTGCCTTCGCCAAGAGTATCAACTCCGTGGCAGTACGCCTGGGACAGGAGATGGGCATCAAGCGCATCATCGAAACCGCCCAGAAGATGGGTATCAACAGTCCACTGGATGACACACCAGCCCTTGCCTTGGGTTCCAGCGATGTCAACCTGCTTGAGATGGCTTGCGCATACAGCACTATTTCAAACAATGGTAAGCACCACGACCCGGTATTGGTTACCAAGATTGTGGACCACGACGGCAAGGTGGTATATGAAGGTCCTTCTACAGAGGAGCAGGTAATTCCTTACAAGAGTGCCTTCCTGATGCAACAGTTGCTGCAGGGCGGTATGAAGGAGCCGGGCGGTACTTCGCAGAGCCTCTGGGGATATGTAGGCAACTACCGTGACACTGAATTTGGCGGAAAGACGGGTACGACCAACAACCACTCAGATGCCTGGTTCATGTGTGTAAGTCCTAAACTGGTGGTTGGTGCCTGGGTAGGCGGCGAATACCGCTGTCTCCACTTCCGCACCGGAGCCTTGGGTCAGGGTGCCCGAACAGCATTGCCAATATGCGGTTACTTCATGCAGTCTGTATTCGGCGATCCTGCCTTCCAGCAGTATCACGCCAAGTTCGACAAGCCACAGGATGGCGACATTACACGAGATATGTATATCTGCGCAAGCTATGCACCAAAACCAAAGGTAGATACCACCCGTGTGGATAGCACCGCATTCACAGAGGAAATCATCCTCGACGAAAACGGCAATCCTATTACCAAGGAGGTTTCTGCAGTCAAGTCGGAAGGAGAATCTTCTGCTTCAGGAGCTACAGAAGAAAAGAAAGAGAAGAAGAAGACAAAGCCAACAGAACAGCCTGTCAACTTCGACGACCTTTAAAAATAAAATATGATTGATCTCGACAATGCGGAGCTGCAGAATGCACTCCAAATCATACAGTTTACCCGTCGTTCGCTTTTCCTCACCGGAAAGGCGGGGACGGGTAAATCTACTTTTCTGCGGTACATCGCAGCCAATACCAAGAAGAAACACATCGTTCTGGCACCTACAGGCATCGCAGCCATCAATGCCGGCGGAAGCACTCTGCACAGTTTCTTCAAACTGCCCTTCCACCCCCTGCTGCCCAACGACAGTATGTATTCCGTGCGCAACATCCGGAATACATTGAAGTATAATTCCGAGAAAATAAAGATTATCCGTGAAGTGGAACTCATCATCATCGATGAGATCAGTATGGTGCGTGCCGACATCATCGATTTCATCGACAAGGTGCTGCGTGTGTATTGCCGCAATATGAGGGAGCCGTTCGGAGGAAAGCAACTTCTGCTGGTGGGCGACATCTATCAGTTGGAACCGGTGGTGAAGGAGGAGGACCGCAAACTGCTGAATCCTTTCTATCGCAGCAGCTTCTTCTTCGATGCCAAGATCTTCCAGCAGTTCCAGCTCGTCAGCATCGAACTCAAGAAAGTTTATCGCCAGAGCGACCCTGTCTTCATCGGCATCCTAGACCATATCCGAACCAGTCAGGCGCAGATGAAAGACCTGCAACTGCTCAACCAGCGGGTGGGTGCCCAGCTCGACGAGAGTGATTCCAAGCTTGCCATCACCCTCTCCACCCGCCGCGACACCGTAGATTTCATCAACGAGAACCAGCTCAAGCTCCTGCCAGGAGAGCCAACACTCTTCCGGGGCAATATCCAGGGCGAGTTTCCGGAAAGCAGTCTGCCTACCCCTATCGAACTTTACCTGAAGACCGGAGCACAGATTATCTTTATCAAGAATGATATCGAGCACCAATGGGTGAACGGTACCCTGGGCACCATCATCGGGTTCGATGATGAGGATGATGCCAAGATATATGTACGCACGGAGAATGGACAGGATGTGATGGTGGAACCAGCCGCCTGGAGCAACATGCGCTATCATTTCAATGAGGTGGAAAAGAAGATTGAGGAGGAGGAGATTGGCAGATACGAGCAATACCCTATCCGACTAGCCTGGGCGATTACCGTTCACAAGAGTCAGGGCTTAACTTTCAACCAGGTGAAGATTGATTTTACGGGTGGCGTCTTTGCAGGTGGTCAGACTTACGTGGCTTTGTCGAGATGCACCAGTCTGGAGGGTATCAGTCTGCAGGAGCCTATCCGTCCCAGCGAGATATTCGTGCGCAACGAGGTGAAGCAGTTTGCCCGCCAGTATAACAACCAGAATACCATCAACACGGCGTTGACGCAGAGCAAGGCAGACAGGCAGTATCACGATGCCGTAAAAGCGTATGACAAGGGTGACATGCAAGCCGCCTTGGATAATTTCTTCCTCGCCATCCACAGCCGTTACGACATCGAGCATCCGCTAGCCAAGCGCTTCATCCGCAAGAAACTGAACAAGGTGAATGAGTTGCAGGTAGAGAACGAGCGGTTGCGTGAAGTTATCAAGCAGAAGGATGAAGAAAAGAAGAAGCAGGAGAAATTCCTGAAGCGCCTAGCCACGGAGTATGTAATTATGGGTAAAGAGTGCGAGAAGGAGGGAATGAAAGAAGCGGCTGTCACCAATTACAGAAAGGCGCTCACCCTCTATCCTAGCCATCCCGAGGCAAAGAGAAGGCTGAAGCATCTCAACGAATAATCATAAAAAATGTGGTTGACAAAACGGAAAACAAATCCGTTTTATCAACCACATTTTTTTATTGATTAAAATCTAACCTCATAGGTCTTGCCCTTCTGGGTCTTCATCTTCTTCACCTTATCTCCATATCTTACCTGACAAGGTTCGCCGGAGCCGGAGAGAATGACAGCCTTGGTAAGGCGGCCGTTGTCCCAATAGATATCCACCGTGAAGTTGCCCTTGGCACGGAGACCCTTGATGGACCCCTTCTGCCATGCATCTGGCAGGGCTGGCAGGAGATGGATAAAGCCCATGTGACTCTGCATCAGCATCTCGGTGATACCCGCTGTACCGCCAAAGTTACCGTCTATCTGGAATGGAGCGTGCGTATCCCAGAGATTGTCCAATGTTCCATTCTTCAGAAGATTACCATAAAGCTTGTAGGCATGATTGCCATCGTGCAGACGAGCCCACTGGTTCAGCTTCCAACCCATAGACCATCCCGTGGCACCATCGCCACGATGCTCCAATACCACCTTGGAAGCCTTCGCCAGCACAGGAGTGGTGATAGGCGAAATGGTGCGGCCCGGATGCAGACCGAAGAGATGGTTCACATGGCGATGCTCATCCTTAGGATCATCTATATCCTTTGACCACTCCATCAACTGACCATAACGGCCAATCTGATAAGGAGCAATGTGCTTCAGGGCATCTTCCCACTGCTTGCGATCCTTGGCATCCTTGCCCAGAATCTTGCTCGCCTCTACGGCATCGAGCAGAATCTCACGAATCACGGCATGAGCGAAGGTGGCACCCTCGTCTATAGGTCCGTGCTCCGGAGAGGTAGAAGGAGCCGCTGTATAGACGCCATCCTTGCGATGCCACAGATAATCTGTTGCGAAATTAGCACTTCCCTTGATGATATCGTATGCTGTCTCGCTCAGGAACTTCTTATCGCGGGTATATTCGTAATAATCCCAGAGATGGGTAGCCAACCATGGACCGGCAAATGGAGAGAAGTTCCAAGACATATCCTCGCTTGCCAGCGGAGAAGTGAAACCGAAGATGTTGCTGGATACAGATGTGGTCCAGCCACGGGTACCATAATATGACTTGGCTGTCTTTTCACCCGGCTTCACCTGTGTCTGGATGAAGTCGAAGAGCGGAAGCTCGCACTCGCTCAGGTTGGTGGTGCAGGCTGGCCAGTAGTTCATCTGGAGATTGATGTTGTTATGGTAGTCAACACGCCAAGGACCATCCACGTTGTTGTGCCATACACCCTGCAGGTTGGCAGGCATATTGCCAGGACGTGAAGAGGCAATGAGCAGATAGCGGCCAAACTGATAGTAGAGCTGCTCCAGATAGAAATCCTTAGCACCCTTGCGGTAGTTAGCCAGGCGCTCATCAATAGGCATATCGTTGGCGTTATCCACATCATTCAGATTCAGGCTCACGCGATTGAACAGACGGCTGTAATCCTTGTAATGCTCATCGAGCAACTGCGCATAGCCCTTGCCCTCTGCCTTGCTCACCCAGTCGTGGGTAGTAGCCAGCGGATCCACGCCCACGTAGGTCTTAGGATCGTTGTAGTCAGGGTTATTGTTTGCCTTGTAATCGGTATCGGCAGAAATGAGGAATACCACCTCGTCGGCACCCTTCACGGTCAGCTTTCCTCCTTCGTTAGAAAGGCTACCGCCCTTGTTGATGGCACGGATGCGGATGGCATACTGCATATCGTTGTTATCGAGACGTGCATCCCAGAGCAGACCGTTCTTGCCGTCAGCCACCATCTTGCCTGTAGAGACAGGGTTAGGCGCATAAGAGAATACGAGATTCTGCTTACCAGGACGGGAAGCCTTATATCGGATAGCCATCACATTGGCTGGATAAGAGATGAAATATTCACGCTGATAGCTCACTTCATCCTTGACGAAAGAAACGGTAGCCAAAGCTGAATCGAGCGACAGGGCACGGCGATATTTCGACATACCCACGGTGCTCAGTCCGGTCTCGATATACGCCTCGCCCATCGTGGTAAAGCTACCGAAACGGAATGGATCCTCGGCATAAGACTCGTATGGAACCGGACTGTTGAAGTTCTTGCGGGTGAGCTGCGAAGCCTTCTCCCAGTCGTTGGCAGCAAAGGCATCTCTGATTTCCTGCATCACATGGGCAGAATTCTTGTTCACATCCCAATAGTAGGCAGCGCCCTTCTTGGTGTTCGGACCGCCACGCCAGAGCGTCTTCTCGTTCAGGGTGATACGTTCGGCCTCAACCGATCCCAGGATATTGGCACCAATGCTTCCGTTACCTATCGGCAATGACTTTGACTCCCAATCCGAATCCGGATTGCGGGCGGTATCACCAGCCGAGATTGGCTTTTTGTGCGTCCATTTCTCAGGATGGCCTCCATACCAAACTTGCTGTCCCTTCAGGGTAACAGGCGTGTCGAACCAGTAAGACAATGCTGTCTTCTGCTGTGCGGTGGCAGAAAGTGCCCCCAGCATCATAAAGGTTAAAATAGATACGGTTTTCTTGTTCATTATATATTATATTTAGTCTGATTACTTATTTTCAGATAATCGCTACAAAAATACGATTAAAAATCGACATATCCAAATATAGGGTCATAAAAAACGAGGATAGCCAGCATTTTTTCAATACTTGCTATCCTCGTCTTGCTATTTCATATCGTTCCGGGTGGCTTAATACCACTGTACAGCATTCGAATAACCGCTTCGCTTGTCATACTTCAGGGCATCCGTCAATGTGGCTGCATTGCATCGGAAGGTGAAGTTATAGCTGGTATATGGCGCCAGCACTACCGAACAGCTCATGTTGAAGCAGTGCAGGTCACGGGCCAGACTTGCAGTGGTCATACTCAGCTTATGATTATCAAAATCATAACCGGAAGAGAAGCTGATGTTCCATCCGTCGCTGATACGAACGTTACCGCTCATATTCAGGTTCTGGGTGAACTTGTATGGATATCTCATCGATTTCTCGTTGAACTTCTCTCTTCGGGTATCCTCACGCATGGTGACACCATATCCGAAGGTGAGCGACCATGGCATCTTGAATGCCATATAGCCGTCGGAATCGGTCTTGGCTTTTCCGCCACCACTCTTCTTGGCTCCCGTCTTTCCCTTCTCCATACTGTCGTCCACGTTGCTCTCTATGTCGGTATCCATACCTTCATCGTCATCGTCCTTGCGCTTGTTCTTGTCCTTGTCGTCCTCATCACTGCCTCCGCCGAAGAGTTTCTTCAGTTTCTCAGGATTCAGGGTGAACGAGAAGTTCTGCGACATACCCTGGAATCGTCCGAACCTACCCTTGCCCCACTCGGTGTGGTTGCCGACATATACGTTGCCGTTCTCATCCATCTCGTAGGCGTAGGTGGCAAACACGGCGTTCATGTTGAAGGTATAGTTCTTCCACCACTTCAGTCGCAGGTTGATGTTCATATCACTCCAAGGGCGCACCTTGGCAGCGGTGTTGTAGCTCATGCTCACATCAAACGCATCAATGAGGCTCACCTTCTTCAAGCTGTCGTTCTTATCCCTCCATTTCATCTCCAGGTTGTTGCCCAGAGTGAAGGAAATGTTACCACTCTTGCCCTTGCCCGGCACACCGTAGAGGGCATTCTGATATGGCGAATAACTTACCAGCGATACATTGCCGTCGGCATCAGTCTTCTGATAAGTATCCCAGTAGCCGTAATGCGATGCTCCGAAATCAGGTGCATAGCTGAAGCTTACCGTCGGGGTAATCACGTGGCGGATCCTGTCTATCCTGTTGCCGAACAGCTTGCGGTTAGGAATCCAGAAGCCGTAAAGCTTGGTAGAGAGTCCTATGCTCATGTTCCAGTTATATACGTTGTGGAATCCGTAGGTGGTATCACAAACCTCTTTCTGCGCAGTGGCATCCCACGATTTCTCCACCTTGTTGGTGTACATACGGTCGGTGAAGTTGAACGAAGGATTCACGTTGAGATATTTGAAGAGGGTGAAGGATGCACTCACCGGAATCTGATGCTGCCATCCGTTTCGCCAGTCCTTGATGAGCGAACTGTGCATCAGCTTATCCTCCTTGGTATTGATACTGTTGGAGATATGTCCGGTATAGCTCATGGCTATCTTCTCGTACCATTTCTCATCACCCACCATCTTCTTTCTGCGGAAAGGATAGAAGCGGGAGATACTGATGTTCAGGTCGGGCAAGGTCATCGCTATGGATGAGTCACGCATATTCTGCGAAAGGTTTGCCGTAGAACTGAGCGACATTCCGATGCTCGAGAAAGTGGTGCTCCAGCTTACGGAAGAGGTTCTCGTACTCTGCGTCATCGTCTGAGGATTATAGAGCGAGTTGAGGTTGTTGCGCTCATAGCTCGATGTGGCGAAGTTGACGCTTGCCGAAAGCGAACTGAACGGATTTGCCTTGGAATCCTGTCGGTGACTCCACTGCACCTTGAAACTCTCATGCTTGGTGAAGTCAGGCATTCCCTTGTCACCCGTCTGCGTATCCTGGTAACTGAAGTAGAAGGAACCGGAATACTTGTATCGCTTGCGGTAGTTGCTGGCTGCAGAAAGTCCCCACGAACCCTTGGTGTAGATTTCTCCCAGCAGTTTCAGATCCCACTTGTCGCTGATGGCGAAATAATATCCACCATCACGGAGATAGAAACCACGGTCGCTCTCATCACCATAGGTAGGCATGATGAAACCGCTGCTGTAGCTCTTGGTGAACGGGAAGAATCCGTATGGGATACCCAGCGGCATCGGCACATCGCAGACCACGAGATAGGCGGGGCCGAAGATGACATCCTTGCCCGGGCGCACCTTGGCTCTGGAGAGCGAGATGTAGAAGTCGGGATGCGGATCATCGCAGGTGGTATATCTGCCATGCTGCAGATAGACGACACCCGAAGAATCTCGCTTCGACTTCATACCGGTGAGGAATCCATCCTGCTGCTCGGTATATACATTATTAATAAGGGCCTTCTTGCTCTTGAAGTTGAACTTGATGGTATCGGTATCATAGGTATCATTGCCCATCTTGAAGACCGGTTTTCCCTTGATGCCTCCCTCAGCCATCGAGTCCTTGGTACCGCTGGCTCTCACATTGCTCTTGTCCAGATCCATGGAGATGCGGTCGGAGGTAAGATCCATGTTCTCGTACTTCACGTTCGAGTTTCCATAGAGATGCGCCACCTTGTGGTGGGCATCATATACCAGCGAGTCGTCGGCCTGATACTGTACAGGTGCGTCGATGCCTCCCGACTTCTTTCTGTTGATACTGTCGAGTCGGATACTGTCATCCACCACCTTATTATGTTTCCATATAGCCTTCTGCAGCGAGTCCATCTGGGTGGTATCGGTCTCCGTACTGATGATTTCATTGCCGAGCGAATCGACAAAGACGGAGTCGCCCACAGCCACGGCAGTAGAATCCACCTGAGCCTTCTTGTCTTTCTTTTTAGAAGGCATACCCGGGTTTGCCACCATCATGCAAGAGATGGCAGCAAACATCAGTGCAGCTATAGTTGATTGTTTTCTCATTCAGAAATTATTGTTAAGAAGTCACCCAACTGAACTTCTATCCTATTTCAAACATCCGCTCCCATTCCTGGAAGCGCTTTACTCCTTCCTCGCCAAACTTAGCGAGACTTTTCTCTGCCTTTTCGATACTCTTTTCGTTGTCGAGATGAGTCTTGCTGAAGAATTTGTCAGCATAGCAGATTACCTTCTCCTCCATGGTTTCCGGCAGAAAATCCTGGTGAGGCAGTGGCAGTTGCTGCTTCTCGATCTGCTCTTTCGTAATGCCGGCACCGGTGTGGCGCTCGCATACCCGAGCATGTCGCTCATATCCTTCCTTGCGCAGCAGTTCGGCACCCAGTCGGCCATGACAGATGTAAGGCTGCGAACCGAAACAGTGAATGCCAGGAGCATCGGTCTGAAAGATTCCGATATCGTGAAGCATGGCTGCTTCCTCTATAAACCGGGCATCCAGATGCAGTTCGGGATGAGACGAAACAATCTGTAGCGCTTTTCGCGCTACAGATTGACTATGTGTGATGAGGATACGGCGAAGCTCTGTATCCTCAGGATAATACTTATCAATAATTGCTTGATAATCCATAAATTCAATGTTTACTCAGCGTTGCGCTCAATGTAAGCGATGACATCACCCTTGCGGATCTTGCTGCCCTGCTTAGCATTGATTTCCACGAGCTTACCACCCAAAGCGGCAGGAACTGTCTCAAACTCACCCCATGGAGCGAGGATGTAGCAGAAGGCATCACCTTCCTTGTACTCCTTACCGATGAATGGCTCAACAGCTGGCTGGCACTCGCCCTCGCCCTGGAACTCCCAGAAAATCTGACCGGCTACTGGTGCTACGATAGCATCAGCCTTGGCATGCTTGAACTCTGCGAGCTGAGCAGGAGTCAAGGTGCTGCCGAGCTTGGCATCCTTTGCCTTCTGGAGGTCAGCCAAGAAGTTCTTCTTTGCCTGACCGCTCTTGAAGTTGCGATACTGCTCTGGGTGCATAGCGAGTTCGAAGAGCTCCTCATCGTCCTGACCATACTCCCAACCGTTCTCGTCCATCTCCTTCTTGAAGTCATCGAGTGCGTTGCTGAGCAATGTGTGAGCATCTACATCTGTAAACTCACGACCCTGCTTCTTGGCAAGCTCTACGAGTTCTGGATCAATCTCTCCAGGAATCTTACCACTCTTACCGAGGATCATACCCCACATAGAATCATCCATCATTACGAAACGGCCCTTGCCCTGCTCCATGGTGAGGAGGTTCATCAATGAGATATTCTTTACATACTGGCTGAATGGTGTTACCAATGGAGGGTAACCTACGCGTGGCCATACATACTCTACCTCGTCGAAGAGCTTGATCAGGAGGTCATCCATAGACAACTCTTCCTCACCCTTCTTCTTGCGGATATTGTTGATAGTCTGACGCATACCGCCGAGGTCTGCCATCATAGAACCCATCATACCGCCAGGGAGACCGCAACCGAGCAACAATGAAGACATGATCTTGTTACCTGGATTGATGAAATATCCGAGCCATTCGTCGATGAACTCCTGAGTCATGGCACGAGCCTTCATATAAGCGCTCATATTGATCTCAGGCACCTCAAAGCCCTCGTTCTTCAACATGCTGATAACAGAGATAACGTCTGGATGAACCTTACCCCATGACAATGGCTCGATGGCTGTATCGATGATGTCGGCACCATTGTTGCAGACCTCGAGGATAGAAGCCATAGAGAGACCAGGACCAGAGTGACCGTGGTACTGGATGATGATCTCAGGATACTTGTCCTTGATCATCTTGGTGAGCTTGCCGAGGAATGCAGGCTGACCGATACCAGCCATATCCTTCAAGCAGATTTCCTCAGCACCGGCAGCGATGAGCTGGTCGGCGATGTTCATATAATATTCGAGTGTATGTACTGGAGAGTTGGTGATACAGAGTGCACACTGTGGAGTCATGCCACCTTCCTTAGCCCACTTGATAGAAGGAATGATGTTACGAACATCGTTCAAACCATCGAAGATACGGGTGATGTTGGTACCCTGCTTAGCCTTCACCTTGTACATCAAGGCACGTACATCGTCTGGCACAGGATACATACGAAGAGCGTTCAATCCACGGTCGAGCATGTGAGTCTTGATGCCCACCTCGTTGAATGGCTTACAGAATGCACGAACTGCATCATTAGGATTCTCACCAGCGAGGAGGTTAACCTGCTCGAAAGCACCACCATTGGTCTCTACACGGCTAAAGCAACCCATCTCAATGATAACTGGGGCAATCTTAGCCAACTGATCCTTACGTGGCTGGAACTTACCAGAACTCTGCCACATGTCTCGGTAAACGAGACTGAACTGAATTTTCTTCTTCATTCTTATTATTAAATTTTTTATTTCCTAAATTTATATATAAAATAATGTGTATCTCCTGCCCCGAGCCTCATTACAAACCAAGGCATTCTATACCAAGGTGCAAAATTAGACAAAAAAATCGAGAAATCAGTCATTTCCCACAATTTATTATGGTTTCGGCACCGAAATTATTAATTATTAACTGAACTCTCACAAGTGTGTACGCCATACGCACAGAAGAGGCAGAAGCTCCCAGCTCAGGGCATCACCCTGGGTTACAACGGGCTCAAACCATACGCCCTGAACCAACGGTCACCGGCGCGTAGCGGAAAGGTAAAGGGCAAAAGCTTTCCCTTAACACAAACTTTTAAAGCAAAAACAACAAAAAATGGCCGTAAAATTTTGTATTGTCTGCTTTTCTCTGTATCTTTGCATCCGTTTTTGAAATTTAGTTCAATCAATAGGATAATACAAAAAAACAGATATGACAAATAATACGAACAAACACACCTTGCCAATCTGGACAGAGGTGGAATACACTGCATTATGTAAGAACCCGTATCTATCTACTCCTTTCTTCATCCCAAAGGAATCGAAGGTTTTCCTTTGCAAGGAAGACGGAAGCAGAGAGGAACAGAGAATGATCTTCCTGGTCTTCAAATCTACTGCTGCCGCAGAAGAAGACGAATGGGAAGATGACCCAATGCCAGGAGAAATGTGGGTAAAACCTCTGGAAGATGATGATACCGAGGTATATGAACCTGCCAAGGTTATCTATCTGGGACAGGACATCGATGATTTTATCCAGGTGACCAGCGAGGACGAAAACACCATCACTTTTGATATCTACTGGCGCCATGGCGACGTGAAGGTAGAAAAGGCGGAGAAGACCGACGATGGCTTCGTCTGCAAGAAGGAAGACTTCGGTGACGAAGGCTTGCGCCTCACTCTGATTCCGGAAGAGGGAAATCCTTTCTCTCTCAATATTCAGATTCCATATATCGGCTTCTCGCTCTACGACAGTGAGGGCAACAAGGTACACAATGAACTGGAGGTGGCTCACGACAAGGTAGATGAGTATCGCTATGAATTTGTAGGTGATGACAACAACGACCGCTTCACCTTGCAGTTAGACGACAACAAACTGGTTTATATCTGCGTGCTCCGTCATGAGGATGCCCAGCTGGTGGTTCGCGACCAGCGCCAGCGCCTTGCCGTAGTAGATCAGATTCCGTCTGAGGGAAAATTGAGCGAGCTGATGATGAATGCCCATTCTGCCCTCATCAAGAACAAGAACTACCGCTGGCGCATCAACATTGCCGGCAGCAGCATCGTCCACGAGGTGGAACTGGAGATTACCCCAGAAAGTCTCGTTGCCTTCATCAAGGAGCAGATGGCAAAGGGCATCGACATCGATACCCTGGGACAGAGCCTCATTGCCATGGAGCAGAAGTATGCCTTCCAGTGGTTCTGGCTGAAGGACAGCGACTGGAGTCATGATGATCCGATGTTCGACATGTTCATGAACCAGCTTGTAGCTTTCTCGTATGTAAGCCAGAAGCCTATCCAGGGCGACCAGTTGCAGGCTCGCAACAACAAGCGCAAGATCAAGCGCTGCGCCAAGCTCATCAAGGCTCACCAGAAGGGCGAGATCAGCCTTTGGGATGAGGATGAGGAACAGCGCAAGGAGATACTCCATCTCTTCAGCACCTTCCACAGTCCTTTCGTAGAGATTCTGGAGTCATTGAAAGATGAGGAAACAGAAGAAGAAGCATAAGAACAAGAACAACCATGTAAATATAGTTCAACATTCATCTCTATTTTCTCAAACGCCCGAAAAATGGGAATTGAAGAGATGTGATATTTTCCCTTAAGGATTTTTATTTTTATCCTTAAGGGAAAATTTATTTTTCCTTAAGGAAAGAAATATTTTCCTTTAAGGGCTTTTTCATACTTACTATAAATTGTTAAGCTTTTTACAAGACATTCACAATCATTCTATATGTTGCTACAGAATTTCCAGCAGCTGCGCAAAGCGGGAGATACGGCGGAGGTTGGGATGTTCAAACTCCTCTATCTTTTCGTGCGCCCAGGTAGTATGGAAAGGGATATGGACGGCAGAGGCTCCGATTTTCAATGCCGGCGCAATATCGCTCTTAAAACTGTTGCCCACCATGAGCAGCTCTTCGGGCTTCACTTCCATCTCCCTGCAAAGACGGCGATAAGCCTCGGGCTTCTTATCGCTCACGATACTTACCACATCAAAATAGCGCTGCAGCCCCGAACGCCACAACTTATTCTCCTGGTCCATCAGTTCTCCCTTGGTAAAGACAGCCAGCCTGTATCTTCTTTCACCGGAAGAACCATCCTCCTGCCCAGTTCTCATTTCACGGATGCGGGCAAGAGTAGCCTCAACACCCTCCAGCGGTTTGGCATCAAGATGCAGGAGACTCTTGCCAAGATCCAGAATCTGAGCAATGACATTCGCCTCCACCTTGCCATGACTCACCCTGATGGCATTTTCTACCAGCGAAAGGGTGAAAGCCTTGCAGCCATATCCCAAGTCTGCCATATTCCGGCTCTCCGTTTCAAAGAGGGCTGCAGAAATCTCCTTCTCCTTGCCATAAGCAGAAAGAAGCTCGCAATATTCATGCTCTACATCCTCAAAGTAATTCTGCAATGCCCAGAGCGTATCGTCAGCATCGAAGGCTATCGCCCTGATATCTTTCAGTTTTTCCATTCTATGATTTCTTATACATTATTATATACTACTTTGCCATAAAAACGAGTGCAAAGATAATGCTTTCTTTCTAAAAAATCGAAGAAAAAATGTTTTTAACAGGATTGTAACACCTGTTTAAATCACCTGTAACATCCCTTACGTACCTTTGCAACCGAAAACGAGGGGAAAAAATAAACAATAAACATTAATATAATAATGAGTACGATTTATCTTTGTATTGTGATCTTCCTGCTCTGTCTGGCAGTGTTTGATCTCTTTGTGGGAGTCAGCAACGATGCTGTCAACTTCCTGCAATCTGCCATCGGAGCTAAGGTGGCTAAGTTTCGCACTGTGCTGATCATCGCTTCCTGCGGTGTGGTACTGGGTGCCATCATGTCATCGGGAATGATGGATATTGCCCGACATGGTATCATGAGTCCAGATCACTTTACCTTCGAGGAAGTGATGACGCTCTTCCTAGCCGTCATGGTGACGGATATCATCATTCTGGATGTGTTCAACACGCTGGGTATGCCAACATCAACCACCGTTTCGCTGGTGTTCGAGTTGTTGGGAGGAGCCTTCATTCTTGCTACATTGAAGATGTATGGCGACGACAGCCTCAACTATGGCGTACTGCTCAACAGCAACAAGGCCTTGGAGGTTATCATGGGTATCTTCTCATCTGTTATCATCGCCTTCATATTTGGTGCTTTCGTGATGTGGCTTTCCCGCATCATCTTCACCTTTAACTATCGCAAGCATTCACGCTACAGCATCGCCATCTTCGGTGGTATCGCCTTCACAGCCCTCTCTTACTTCATCTTCATGAAGGGATTGGGTAAGAGTCCTTACCTGCCAGCAGAATGGCGCGACTATATCGACCAGAACCTAGGCTTGCTGCTCTGCATCACCTTCGTGGGTTCTGCCATCGTAATGGAGTTCCTGCATCTCTGCCGCATCAACATCTTCAAGTTTACCGTGTTGATGGGTACTTTCGCCCTGGCAATGGCTTTCGCTGGCAACGACCTGGTAAACTTCATCGGTGTGCCTCTCGCTGGTCTTTCTTCT
Source organism: Segatella sinensis (assembly GCF_040095255.1). Taxonomy (NCBI): domain Bacteria; kingdom Pseudomonadati; phylum Bacteroidota; class Bacteroidia; order Bacteroidales; family Prevotellaceae; genus Segatella; species Segatella sinensis. The sequence continues at coordinate 23,686 of NZ_JBBNGE010000012.1, forward strand.
TATCAGGACTATATGGCAAATGCCAACGGTGCTACTCCAAACCAGTTTATGATGACTTCTCTGATGGATAGCGCCAAGACTACTCCAGTTTATCTTCTCGCTGCCGGTGCCGTGATGATCATCGCCATGGCAACTTCCAAGAAGGCTCAGAACGTAATCAAGACTTCAGTGGATTTGAGCCGTCAGGACGAGGGTGACGAGATGTTCGGAAGCTCTTCTGCAGCCCGCGTGATTGTACGCAACTGCCAGGCTACAGATTCATGGTTGAAGCAGTTTATGCCAAAGGCTCTGATGAACTGGATCAACAGCCGATTCGACAAGAACGATGTAGAGCTGGAAGAGAGCGCAGCCTTCGACGTGGTTCGTGCTGCCGTAAACCTGGTATTGGCAAGTATGCTCATCACCATCGGTACCAATCTGAAGTTGCCACTCTCTACTACATACGTAACCTTTATGGTAGCAATGGGTTCTTCACTTGCCGATAGAGCCTGGAGCCGTGAGAGTGCCGTGTTCCGTGTAACCGGTGTATTGAGTGTGATTGGTGGATGGTTTATCACAGCCGGTGTAGCTTTCGCAGCCTGTGCCATCGTCTGCCTCATCATGCACTTCGGCGGTGTAGGAATCCAGAGCTGCTTCATGGCATTGGTTATCTTCCTGCTCATCCGCAGCAACATCCAGTATAACAAGAAGGCAAAGGAAGAGAGCAAGGGCAGCACCTTCCAGTTGATGATGCGCTCACACGATCCAGAGATTGTATGGGATCTGCTTCGTCGCCAGGTATCCCGCACCCAGAGCTTCGTCTGCCACTTTGCACTCAACGAGTTCAACCAGATTATGGATGGTCTTGCCAACGAGAATCCTAAGTATCTCCGTCATGCCAGCAAGGATTTGAAGAAGGAGCAGGATATGCTGAAGAAGTACCGTCGCCAGGAGATGCTCGGTTTGAAGAAATCACCTATGGAGATTGCCATCGAGCGCAACACCTGGTTCCATCTGGGAGCCAACAGCAACCAGCAGTTCATCTACTCTCTGCGCCGTATGCTTGACCCAATCAAGGAGCACGTGGACAACAACTTCAATCCACTCCCTGCAGAATACACCAAGGAGTTTGCTCCTGTACGCCAGAAAATCAATGACCTGATGCGTATGAGCTGCGAGCAGATTGAGACCAGCCGCTACGAGAACTACCACGAGATTCTCGCCGAGGCAGATGCCTGCAAGGATGAGCTCAGCGTACTTCGCAAGAAGCATATCGACCGCATCCAGCATCTTTCAGATAATTCCCTGATGCAGATTTCGCTGGTTTACCTGAATGTACTGCAGGAGAGCCAGGAGTTCCTGAGCGTGATGAGACACCAGCTCAGAGCTGCCAAGAAGTTTATGGAGAAATAAAAGATGAAAGACATAAGGTAGCAACCTATGGTATAACAACAATATATCAATTCATTATCAAAAGAGGAACCCTCGTTTTTTGAGGATTCCTCTTTTTTTGATTATCTCTATCGTCGAATCTATAATTACTTTGTATTTAAAGTCATTGGATATTCAAAAGACCAGATATCCGCACCATCAACAACATCTACCAGCATACGGCAATTGTCTTTTCTTTGCCCTATCTGCTTTATATTCCCCCTCTTTACCATAGACAATCCCATAGGTTTATAATATGTACCTTTAGAGACTGCAGCTTTTTTATTTCCAAAACGGGTTTTTACATAAATAGCCCCTTCCAATGCTCCATGCACGTATGCTAGAGTTTCCCATGGTTTGAGCAGCTTCACAGATTCTATTTCCAAAGCAGGCATTTCAAGAACAGACTCTATTTCGTAATCTTGGCGAGTTCCATCCACCAACAACACCAGAGATGAGCCATTCAATGCAGAGTTTCCTCTAGTAGATTGCAAAGAAAATCTCTTTTCAGCTTTTACGTCACTGTTATACAATACCCTTACTCCTGGCATAGATCTTAAAATATCCAACAGAGTTTGGTAATTGTGTCGTTCAATATGATCGTGATCCACGTAATTCACGCCATAAAATTCTGCGGATGTCATAGGCTTTTCTCTATGATATTTAGCTTTGACTACAACTTCCGGCAAATATTGGTCTTTAAATTTTCCTTTTTTGGCGCCACTTTCATCAATACTAAAAATACGATTCGTTCCTGACTCAATCAGATGAAAAGCTGGAGGAAAAGTCATATCTTCAAAATGAATAGCAGCATTGACTGGTTGCTCCCGTACATTTACAGGCTGCAGAAAAAAGGTATCTCCATCCTCAAAGTCATCAACAGCCATTCTAAATCTACCTTTTTTATCTACCGGTGCGTCATACACCAAGGCATTCCTTGTATTATAGGCAACAACCTTTCCTCCTCTTAGCATCAAGTCATCTATAGATATAACCTTTCCAATAATGAGCATATTTTCCTCTGGTAGATGAGTATATATGGCAGAATCTTTCAAGAGGGCCTCAGAAAGTTCAAATCGCTTAAATCTAGCAGTATTCATCCATGCCTGCAAATCGGCAAAGCGAGAAGAGGTTCTTTTCTGAAATACTTTTTGGGGAAAAGGCAATGGCGAATTATAATCCGACAAATACAACAAATCACTTTCTGCATGAGAAACCCATTTGTCGCTATCAGAAACAAAGCGTATGGACTCATACCTATTGCCAGCTAATACAACCGTATCATTGGAAAAGGTTCTTTGAGCTTCATTTATCAACGAATCTACATATTGCGGATATTGATACTTACAGACAATACTCGTTTCTGATAAAATCTGATGATTCTTATCTGTCAGAAACAGAGTTATGATTTTAGGGCTATTCGTAAGAAGCACAACCCCACTCTCACCAAACTTATCAATCTTACAAACACCATTTTCCCTACTGAACAAATAAAGTTCAGTATTATCCAACCTACCTTTTGCATTCAAGACTTCATAAAATAACTTATTACCATTCACAGAGCATTGCACTTTCATTTTCTTGTCGTCAGCAAAAGGCAGCAGGATCCTTTTATCCTTTCCAGAAATGTTAACAGACAAACTATATCTTTTACCCATTAATGGAATAAAATGAAAGACTGTAAATCCAGAAATAGAAGTTTTGACAGAACTAATTGTATCACCAGCTTCATTAAGCAGAGCTACCGGTAAGGATTCCAAGGGTTCACCTTGAGAGTTTAAAAAGGATGCAGTAACCTCCTGTATTCTATTAGGGCACAAAACTCCTGCCGTCGGATAAATATAACAAGAAACTTCATCATTATCCAAAGATTTGAGAGATGAAGGCTTGCTTCCGATATAAACTGGTTGATACGCAAAACTTTCAGAAGAAAAATTTCTCATCAGATTGGTATAAGAGCGTAAATAACAGGAGCCAGAATAAATTCGTTCCGTAGGAATTCGTGCCCTAAAACTTCCTCCCTTTTTACAATCCACCCTCTGTCGAACCAAAACAGAATCCTGACTGTTCAAGAGTTCTATATATAGATAATTACTATAAGGTAAGAAACGATTAGCAGCCAGACAAGTCACAACGCCATTTACCTCCAGTGTATCCCCTGGATTCCATTCCGTCTTTCCTAATTCCAAAAAAATCTGTTCTGTTCTAAAATCCTTTGGAAGCTGAGCAAAGCCAAAAGAACACCATAAACCCAATAAAGACAATATAAAAACAACTCGCATAGGCAATTACATTAGTTTATTCCATAACAAACGTATTTCATAATAGCAACGCCAATACCTTCCTGAAGTATCAGTATTTGAAATAGAAGTTACGTATCTTCCATTTTTTTCATCATACCATTTATCCACACACAACTCTAGTACAGCTTCACCATAATTAGAATCATCATCGAGCAATACTCCACTTACAGATATCTGCCATATTCCACTACCATAACTAATTATTCGTGGTTGACCAGGACCATATATTTCAGCATTAGGGCTTGCTCCTTCTGGTGGCTCTGGCACAGAAAAAACAAACCGTTGCAAATCCGGTGCATTTAAATCTACACTTACAGTTGCCAAAACTCCTAAATCAGTAAGATGTGTAGTTTGTGAAAAAGCTATATTTGCAATACACAAACAAATCCATAATAACAAATTCCTTTTCATAACTCAATTGCATTAAAATTAATATTAGTAAAAGTAGGGAAAAAAAAACATACTCAAAAACTTACGAACAAACATTAACTATAATTAGCAGAAATTAATCGAATTCATAAAGAATTCTGTCATTCTAGGACATTTTGACACCATTCACCGACGTTTTGGCAGAAGTTTGCACTTTGGTACGGGGATTGCTAGATGAGGGAGTGTAAGCGGATCAGTAATTCGCTACACAACATAAATAATAACGAATAATAATAAATAAAAATAGAATCGGAGGTTAAGATTATGATGTACAGAAATTCTTGGATACCAGAGGTATTTAACGGACTCTTCAACGAAGGTAATATGCAGAAGGCTAATACTACAGCCCCTGCCATCAACGTCAAGGAGTCTTTGACAAAATATACAGTAGAACTTGCAGCTCCAGGAATGCGTAAGGACGACTTTGAGGTAAACCTCAATGAGAATGGCGATCTCCACATCAAGATGGAGAACAAGCATCAGCCTGAGCAGGAGGAGCACGTTTATCTGCGTCGCGAGTTCTCATACGCTAAGTTTGAGCAGACCCTGATTCTCCCAGACGATGTCAACAAGGAGAAGATTTCTGCCAGCGTAGCTGACGGTGTACTCACCATCCAGTTGCCTAAGATGCAGCAGGAAGAGCAGAAGATTGCACGCCAGATTTTAATAGGATAAGTGTTTTTGGTTAGTTTTTCATAAGCAGATTGTTTAGTTTAGGTTTTGGTTGAATAGATTGTTTAGTTTAGGTTAGATTGTTTAGTTAGGTTTAATTGTTCGATAAGTTAGGTTTAGTTAATACATATCGCCCTAAGTGCTAGTGATAGTACTTGGGGCTTTTTTTATGCAAAAAAAAAACGGGTAAAGATTTGGCAGTTAGAGAGAAATGTTGTAATTTTGCAGCCCGAATTAAAAAAGTTAGAATAATCCGAGTGCTTGGTAAACCTCGTAAAAAACAAGAAAATGGAAAAGAAAACAACTCAAGTGAGTGTGCTGTTCATGCTTTTCAGCATCCTCTTCTGCGTTTGTCTCATTGCGGCAAACGTGCTCGAAACAAAGCAAATCGCCGTTGGTCCCATCTCTTTGACCGGCGGTCTGATCGTGTTCCCGGTAAGTTACATCATCAACGATGTGGTATGCGAAGTATGGGGCTACCAGAAAGCCCGTCTTCTCATCTGGACCGGCTTCGCCATGAATTTTTTCTTCGTAACTCTGGGTGCCATCTGCGACTGGATACCAGCCGCTCCCTACTGGACCAACGATGCCGGCTTCCATGCCATCTTCGGTCTGGCTCCCCGCATTGCAGCCGCCTCTTTCGTGGCATTCATCGTAGGTTCCTTTGCCAACGCCTACGTAATGAGCGTGATGAAGATCCGAGATGGCGGCAAGCATTTCTCAGCCCGTGCCATCTGGAGTACGGTAGCTGGCGAGAGTTGCGATAGCTTTATCTTCTTCCCTCTTGCCCTGGGTGGAATCGTCCCAACCTCAGAATTGCCTTGGCTGATGCTCTGGCAGGTGGTACTGAAGACCGTGTATGAAATCATCGTGCTGCCTATCACCATCCGTGTGGTCAATGCGATTAAGAAACACGAGGGCGAGGATGTGTATGACAACAACATCTCCTACAACATCTTCAAGTTAGGGGCTATCTAGGATAAAAAGAAAGTCTTTTCAATAGAAGTTCGCCCCACAAAGTTAACATTTAACATTAGAATAAAACAATGGATAGAAAAGAAGATGGGTTGAAGGCACTGGGTGCCAAGACCCAATATAGAATGGATTATGCGCCAGAGGTATTGGAGACCTTCGTGAACAAGCACCCTGGCAATGATTACTGGGTACGTTTCAACTGCCCTGAGTTTACCTCCCTCTGCCCTATCACAGGTCAGCCAGACTTTGCAGAGATTCGCATCAGCTACATTCCAGACGTGAAGATGGTAGAGAGCAAGAGCCTGAAGCTCTATCTCTTCAGTTTCCGCAACCACGGCGATTTCCACGAGGACTGCGTGAACATCATCATGAAGGACCTCATCAAGCTGATGGATCCAAAGTATATCGAGGTAACAGGTATCTTTACTCCTCGCGGCGGCATCAGCATCTGGCCTTACGCCAACTATGGCAAGCCAGGAACCAAGTATGAGAAGCTCGCAGAACAGAGATTCGCTACTCACGAATAAAAAACGAAATAAAAAAACTCGGAAGATATCGAAATGTATCTTCCGAGTTTTTTATTATGGGAACTGAGGATAATCCTCGAAGCGAGGCTTGCGCTTCTCCAGGAATGCCTTGCCGCCTTCCTGTGCCTCATCCATGGTATAATAGAGCATGGTGGCATCGCCAGCCAACTCCTGGATACCAGCCTGACCATCCAACTCGGCATTCAATCCAGCCTTGATCATACGGAGAGCCAAAGGAGAACGCTCCATCATGATTTCAGCCCACTCTACACAGGTATCCTCCAACTGATCGAGAGGAACCACCTTGTTCACCATTCCCATCTCCTCTGCCTCTTTTGCAGAATACTGCTTGCAGAGGAACCAGATTTCACGAGCCTTCTTCTGACCTACCATTCGTGCCAGATAAGAAGAACCGAAACCAGCATCAAAGCTTCCCACCTTAGGACCGGTCTGTCCGAAGATGGCATTCTCTGATGCGATGGTCAGGTCGCACATCACATGGAGCACATGACCGCCACCGATGGCATAACCATTCACCATGGCGATAACAGGCTTAGGCAAGCGGCGAATCTGCATCTGCACATCGAGCACGTTGAGACGAGGCACGCCGTCGTTGCCTACATATCCACCCCTGCCCTTCACATGCATATCACCACCGGCACAGAAAGCCTTGTCGCCAGCACCCGTCAGGATAACCACACGGATATCCAGACAGTCACGACAGTAGTTGAAAGCCTGGGCCATCTCCCAGGTGGTCAATGGGGTGAAGGCATTGCGATAACGCTCACGATTGATTGTAATCTTAGCAATGTGATTATACTCCTCGAAGATGATTTCCTTGAAATCAAAACCTTCTATCTTTTTCCATTCTCTCATATTTGAAAACTATTATAATATTTTTCTATTACCTGATTATCAGTTTCTATATCCGTTAGCACCTCCAGAAGCATCGGTCTGTCAGACTCGGTATGGATGAGCCAGTCGATGCCCTCGTATAACGAACTCATGTCATCGGCATTCTGATAGTCAACATTCTGTGCCTGGCAGATGTGATAAGCCGAGGTGCAATGCTCAGCCATCACCAGTTTTTCGCGCGCAGCACTCTCCTTCAATCCCTTGAACTTGGCAAAGATGGCTCCGCCGCCATTGTTCAGCAACAGGATGCGAAGGCTACCATTGAGATTCTGATTCCAGAGAGCATTCTGATCGTAGAAGAAACTCAGGTCGCCCAATACGCAGAATACCTTCTGCTGGCTCTTGGCATCCGGATGATGATACTCCGAAAGATAGATAGACAAGCCTGCTGCCGTCGACAACGAGCCCTCAATACCATTTACACCCCGATTGCAATGCACATACTGGCGGGCATAGATGCAAGCCAGACGAATAGCCATGCTATTGCCATAAAAGAGACGGCACTCACGAGTATCATCCAGTGAATGAGCCAGATATTCCGCCTGGAAAGCCTTCACAGCTGCCATACTGCTGAAGGACGGTTCATAATCGAAAGCATGACGTTTAGCCGCCCACAATGCTTTCTCCCAACGTTCCTTATACGCATCCACTTCATCCCGATAAACCTGATCATAAGAGGTCATGGCATCTGCCAACTGTGTAGTATCACATGGGAAGATGCGGTCAATACGCATAAAGGTATCGATGTAATCACCATCGGTGCTTGCCCGCCATACCTTCGCCCCCTTCTTTACGGCAAGACGAAGAAACTGTTTCAGACGCTTGCTCACCAAAGTGCCTCCTACATAGAGAATAAAATCGGGCATATAATCCTCGTCATCCCCCATCTTATTCAGCACTTCATCAAAATTGGTAACCAGGAGGCCGCTAGAGAATTCCCGGCATGCAGGATCTTCACTTGATGTGCCCAGAGCCGTCGGTTCGATAAGCGTGACTGCCCATGAATCTATCTGCTTGATGCCGTAAAGCTGACTACATGGGTAATCCTGTCCTACCACAATCATCGGTTTCCTGGCATTCAGGAAATCAAGCATATCACCATAATGGAAACTGCCGCCAAAGAGATTGGACTTCACATAATCCACCCAATGAGTTTTCGGAAGCTTATCTACCGTAAACTGATAAAGCGGTTCGGAAAGCTGAATATTGATATGTACCGGACCTATCTTGCGATGCACGCAATCGATAACCGCTTCGTGCACCAACCGTTCGCAATACCATGCCTGCTCCTCATTGGATATAATCGGAAGATTCACACTCCTGTTGACCATCGTCCCAAAGACATTGGCTTGTGGCAGCGTCTGTCCATCCTGCTGTCCGATCCAAGCTTCAGGTCTATCAGCCGAAATCACGATGATAGGCAGTTTCTGATAAAAAGCCTCACAGACTGCCGGATAGAGATTGAGCAATGCTGAACCAGAAGTAACGCATACCGCTACCGGATCGGGACATGGTGACGGATTACCCAAGGCAATGCCCATAGCCACAAATCCTGCACTGCGTTCATCGGTGACAGGATAGCAGGTAATGCCTTCCATCTCATTAAAATTATGTACGATGGGCGCATTACGACTTCCAGGACAAACCACAACTCTTCTCACACCATGAGATGCGAGAACACCCGTCAGGATATTGACATTATCGATATTACTAAACACGAGAACTTACTTATAATTAAGATTTTATAATTAATCAAAGAAAAACACGTCTGATGAACTGACCATCTCAGCTAAAGCAATACCCGTCTGATGGTCTGCATCTTAGCTTCAGTCTCTTTCCATTCCTTTTCCATCTCGCTCTCCTTGAGCAATCCGCCACCAGCATAGAGTTCACAGGCTCCATCCGGCAGGATGTTCATGCAGCGAAGGGAAACGAAGAGATGGGTCTTACCTTGCGGAGAGACAGGTCCCACAAAACCACTATAATATTTGCGGGGCTGGTGCTCATGCTGCAGGATAAACCGGCGGGCTTCCTCCTTCGGAATACCACAGACAGCAGGCGTAGGATAGAGTGCATCTATCACATCTCCCAACCTACCTTCATCCCGCAGACGGAAACTGATATCCGTACGAAGATGATAGAGATTTGCCGCCATCGTGGTATAAGGTCCCTTGAGCTGATAATCGTCAGCAAAAGCCTTGATGCAATCTTCGATATAATCCGTGACATACTGTTGCTCCTCCTGATTCTTATGCGACCATTCCACGCCCTCCACCGGATAATCGGCAACAGTGCGGGACGGTTCCGCCTTCTGGGTACCCGCCAGCGACATCGTACTCATATTTCCCTGTTCTCCCTTGAGCAGAATCTCAGGAGTAGCCATCAGCCACATTCCCGACTGCGGGGTATAAACCAGGGAGACGAAGAGACGGGGATACATCCGGCACGCCTTCATGAAGAGACTTTCGAAATTCTTATCAGCAGTTCGCACAGTTGCCTTTCTTGCCAACACAATCTTTCTGAAAGTACCTTTCTCCAATTCCTGATGAAAGCATTCAAAATCTTCGGCATAGGCATCACGATCAGAAGCGTTTTCTGCCTGAGTAGAATCAGATGTTGAAATCACTTTTGCGTCAGAGATGGGCAAAAGCTTGCTTTCATCCGGATGAATGAGCAGCACAGGGCAATCGCCGGACGGCGAGAAAGGAGCTATCACAAACCCCTCCTTGCCATTCAGTTCCGCCACCGAGGAGAGCACTTCCGGCTCACCCTCATGCTGCACGGCATAATGAGCATGATGCAGATAAGGCAAACGATAATATGCAAATGCTGTCATACCTTATTCTTCTGTCTTTTTAGATTCCTGCATCTTAGCATCTTTCTTTTTAGGAGTAAACACATAGTTGGTTACCTGTACGGTGCAGATCAATTCATCAGCAGCGTTTTTGATTGCAACTTCCCAAGTATGCAGGGTTCTGCCTTTGTGAACCAGCTTGGCGTATGCAGTAACCGTATCGCCTTCACTAACAGCCTGTACATGAGTGCCACTCACATTGATACCCACAGCTATCTGACCAGGGCACAGAGCCAAGGATCCGATACCAGCAACATTCTCGGCAAGAGCCAGAGAGGCACCTCCACTCAAGAATCCGAAAGGTTGGCGGTTACGCTCATCCACTTTCATGGAAGCCTGAAGCGTATCAGGCTCTGGGGTAGATATGAAATGCATGCCGAGAGTCTTGGAAAGTCCATCGGTCTTGCTGATTCTCTTTACTAATTCATCTATGTTCATCCTTTATCAAAATTTAAAGTTGGTCGTTTAGAGGTATGCAAGCTATATCATCACTTAGCTCCTCACCTCATTTTCCTGCAAAAGTAATGCAAATTAAAGACAAAACAAAATAAATAAGTCTTTTTTAATCTTTTAAGCACTTTTTGCTTGGCATTATCGGCTTTTTCCACTATCTTTGCAGCATATTGAAACAACAACAAACAATTTTATGAAAAAATTACTTCTAGGACTATTATGCACCATTGCTCTGGGAGCATACGCTAATCCGGCAGACGATCTTCTGAATCGAATCGACAAGGGAGCTGCTGCCAAGTTCAAGACCATCCTTGTAAAATCGGACAAGGATTTCTTCGAGATAGACCAGACAGGAAATGGCAAGAACACCACTGCGCCTAAACCTGCCGGCAAAAACAATCCTATCATCATCCGAGGCAACTCTTGGGTCAATATTGCCGTGGGTATCAACTGGTATCTGAAACATCATGCCGGCATCCACATCACCTGGAACAATATGAGTCCAAAATTGCCAAACGTTCTTCCTGCCGTAAAACAGAAAGAGCGCCATGAAACCGACCTCAAGCTTCGCTACGATTTCAATTACTGCACCTTCTCTTATACGATGGCTTTCTGGGACTGGAACCGATGGCAGAAAGAAATCGACTGGATGGCATTGCATGGCATCAACATGCCGCTGGCTGCCGTGGGCACGGAATGCGTATGGCGCAATATGCTTCTGAAACTCGGTTATTCTGAGGAAGAAGTGGGCAAGTTCATCGCCGGACCAGCCTTTCTTGCCTGGTGGGAGATGAACAATCTGGAAGGCTGGGGAGGTCCGTTGCCGCAGAACTGGTATAAGCAGCAGGAAACCCTGCAGAAAAAGATTCTTGCCAGAATGAAGGAGATGGGCATGAAACCAGTCTTACCGGGCTATTGCGGAATGGTGCCTCACGATGCCAAAAAGAGACTGGGACTGAACGTGACGGATGCCGGCAAATGGAACGGTTACCAGCGTCCTGCCAACCTCTCTCCTACCGATAGCAGATTTACAGAAATCGCCGATCTATATTATAAGGAACTGACCAAGCTCTACGGAAAATCTGATTTCTACTCGATGGATCCTTTCCATGAGAGTGGAGATGATGCTGCCGTAGATTATGCCAAGGCTGGACAGGCGCTGATGAGTGCGATGAAGCGTGCCAACCCAAAAGCTGTCTGGGTGGTTCAGGGATGGAACGAGAACCCTCGTCCTCAGATGATAGAAGACTTAAAGGTTGGCGATATTCTGGTACTCGACCTCTTCTCAGAATGCCGACCGATGTTTGGCGGTCCTAGCATTCTGAAGCGGGATGGCGGTTACGGCAAGCATCAGTGGCTCTTCTGTATGCTCGAGAACTTCGGAGGCAATGTGGGACTGCATGGAAGAATGGACCAGCTGCTGAACAACTTCTATCTGGCAACAGGAAAAAAGGGAGAAAGCAATCATAATCGTGAAACGCTCAAGGGTTGGGGCTTCACGATGGAAGGTTCGGAAAACAACCCGGTGATGTTTGAGCTGATGAGCGAACTGCCTTGGCGTGCCGAGAAGACTACCAAGGAAGACTGGCTCAAGGAATACTGCTATGCCCGCTATGGTGTGCACGATGCAACCATCGAGAAGGCATGGGCACTCCTGGCGCAGAGCATCTACAACTGTCCGGTGGGCAACAACCAGCAGGGTACTCACGAGAGCATCTTCTGCGGTCGCCCTTCGCTCAACAACTTCCAGGTATCCAGCTGGTCGAAGATGCGCAACTATTACGACCCCGAAGATACCCGACAGGCAGCCATTCTCTTTGCCAGTGTAGCAGACAAATACCGTGGCAACAACAACTATGAGTACGACCTGGTAGATATCTGCCGACAAGCTCTCGCCGACCAGGGACGCAAACAGTACTGGAAGACCATCGCCGACTATCAATCATTTTCCCGCAAGGAGTTTGACAAGGATGCCGACCGTTTCCTGAAGATGATTCTGCTGCAGGACAAGCTGCTCGCCACCCGTCCGGAATTCCGTCTGGGACACTGGATAGAGGAAGCACGCAACCTGGGTAAGACCGCAGCAGAGAAAGACCTCTACGAATGGAATGCCCGCGTACAGATTACCACGTGGGGCAACCGCGTCTGTGCTGATGATGGCGGTTTGCGAGATTACGGACATAAGGAATGGCAAGGATTGCTGAAGGACTTCTACTACAAGCGCTGGAGTACCTATATGAAAGCCCTCGCCGACCAGATGGCGGCTTGCACGAACATCGATTACGAGGCTTTGGGCAGTGGCAAGAATGCTGGCAAGACATCCGCAGAACTCTTCCAACTGGCATTGCCTAGTGCTCCGAAAATCGACTGGTATGCGCTGGAGGAGCCTTGGACCCTGCAGAAGAACCCATACTCATCGAAGCCAGAGGGAAATCCTGCAGACATAGCCAAGGAAGTCATTCATTTCATCAAGTAATTCATGATATCCATCAGATAAATCATGATATTCATCAAGTAAAATATGAACAGATTAAAATCACTCGACGTGATGCGGGGACTCACCGTAGCCCTCATGATATTAGTAAACAATGGCGGGGAGCATAACTACAGTTTCCTGGAGCATAGCAAGTGGAATGGACTCACCCCATGCGATCTGGTCTTTCCCTTCTTCCTCTTCATGATGGGAATGTCCACCTTTCTATCCCTGAAGAAGACTGAGTTCAAGCCTTCTGCCGCCATCTACAGAAAGATTGCCAAGCGAACCATCCTGCTCTTCCTCATCGGTCTGGGCATCAACTGGTTTGACATGATATGCAATGGAGGTGGGCTAGACTTTGCCCACCTCAGAATCTGGGCTGTCCTGCAGCGCATCGCCCTCTGCTACGGAGTAGTGGCTATGCTTGCCATCACCCTGAACCACCGTTACTTCATCCATACCATCATCGGACTGATTGTCATCTATATGGGAATCCTGGTATTTGGCAACGGCTATGCATACGATGCCTCCATCAACATCCTGGCACAGGTAGATAGAAGCATCTTCGGCATCGACCATCTCTATCATAGAAGTCCGGTAGATCCCGAAGGACTGCTGAGCACGATTCCAGCCATCGCCCATACGATGATAGGATTCCTCTGCTGCAAATACATCTCCATTGCGGGACAGACTGTAGAATCCAAGATCAAGGTCTTGAAAGTGGCAGGTCTTGTGATGGTAGCCCTGGGATTCGGACTCTCCCTGATAGGTTTCGGAATCAACAAGCGCATCTGGAGTCCCAGCTACGTATTCGTAACCTGCGGATTCGCATCCTGGATATTGGGTATCCTGGTACAGTTTATCGACGGAAGAGGTGCAGCTACCGATTCAGCTGCGACAGGCGACAGCCAGAAAAAAACGCAGAAAGACAACATCCTTACCAGGGGATTGCTCGCCTTTGGCATGAACCCACTCTTTCTCTATGTGATGAGCGAGGCGCTCGCCATCCTCTTCAGCAGCTTCGGCATCAAGGCAGATATCTTTGCCGGCATTCACAGCCTCATCACCGATGATTATGTGGCATCGCTCACCTACGCCCTCTTCTTTGTAGCCATCCACGCCGTGATGGGAGTCTGGATGTATCACAAGAAAATCTTCATCAAACTATAGGCTCGTGCAATTTTTGCATAGATAAATCACCTTATTATATTAAAAAGCATAAAAATAGGGTGCAAGTTCGGAAAATTATTTGTATTTTTGCACCAAAATAAGAAAATATAAAGATATATCTGAATATAATATGAACATTTTAGAGTTAAGCGAACAGGAGATTGTTCGCAGACAGAGTCTTCAGACATTGCGCGAGATGGGCATCGATCCATATCCAGCAGCAGAGTTTCCAACCAATGCATTCAGCACTGATATCAAGGCTGAGTTCAAGGACGAGGACGAGCCACGCCAGGTAGTTATCGCTGGACGTATGATGGGTCGCCGCGTAATGGGTAAAGCAAGCTTCGCTGAGTTGCAGGACTCAAAGGGAAGAATCCAGGTCTATATCGCCCGCGACGAGATTTGTCCAGACGAGAACAAGGACCTTTATAATACTGTATTCAAGAAGCTCCTCGACATCGGTGACTTCATCGGCGTAAAGGGTTTCGTTTTCCGTACACAGACTGGCGAGATTTCTGTTCACGCCAAGGAATTGTGCCTGCTCTCCAAGAGCTTGAAGCCACTCCCAATCGTGAAATACAAGGATGGTGTAGCTTACGACAAGTTCGACGATCCTGAGTTGCGTTACCGTCAGCGCTATGTTGACCTCATCGTAAACGATGGCGTGAAGGATACCTTCCTGCAGCGTGCAACCGTACTGCGCACTCTGCGCAGCGTACTCGACAACGCTGGCTATACAGAGGTAGAGACTCCTACCCTGCAGAGCATTGCCGGTGGTGCTTCTGCCCGCCCATTCATCACCCACTTCAACGCACTCGATCAGGATATGTACATGCGTATTGCTACCGAGCTTTATCTGAAGCGCCTCATCGTAGGTGGTTTCGAGGGTGTCTATGAGATTGGCAAGAACTTCCGCAATGAGGGTATGGACCGCAACCACAACCCAGAGTTCACCTGTATGGAGCTTTATGTTCAGTATAAGGACTACAACTGGATGATGGCATTCACAGAGAAGTTGCTCGAGACTATCTGTATCGCTGTCAACGGCAAGCCAGAGCGTGAGATTGATGGCAACATCATCAGCTTCAAGGCTCCATATCGCCGTCTGCCTATCCTCGATGCCATCAAGGAGAAGACCGGTTTCGACTGCAACGGCAAGACCGAGGAAGAAATCCGCGCATTCTGCAAGGAGAAGGGTATGGATGTAGATGAGACTATGGGTAAGGGTAAGTTGATCGACGAACTCTTCGGCGAGTTCTGCGAGGGAACCTTCCTCCAGCCAACCTTCATCACCGACTATCCTGTAGAGATGTCTCCATTGACCAAGATGCACCGTTCTAAGCCAGGCTTGACCGAGCGTTTCGAGTTGATGGTAAACGGTAAGGAGCTTGCCAATGCATACTCTGAGCTCAACGACCCAATCGACCAGGAAGAGCGTTTCATCGACCAGATGAAGCTTGCCGACAAGGGTGATGACGAGGCAATGATCATCGATCAGGACTTCCTCCGTGCCCTCCAGTACGGTATGCCTCCAACATCAGGTATCGGTATCGGTATCGACCGTTTGGTAATGCTGATGACAGGCAAGACCTTCATTCAGGAGGTACTGTTCTTCCCACAGATGAAGCCAGAGAAGAAGATGCCACAGAGCACCATCAAGGAATGGGAAGAGATTGGCGTACCAGAGGATTGGGCATACGTACTCCGCAAGGCAGGTTTCAACCTCATCTCTGATATCCGTGAAGAGAAGGTTCAGGGACTCCAGCAGAAGATTGGAGAAATCAACAAGAAGTACAAGCTCGGCTATGACAAACCTTCTGTTGACGACATCCAGGGCTGGATTGATCGTAGTAATGTTGAATGTTGATTGTTGAATGTTGAATTATGAGCAGCGCAAAAGATTTACTTATGACCAAGAGTATGGATTTTGCTGTACGCATCGTTAATCTATACAAATGGTTATGTAACGAGAAGAAGGAGTTTGTTTTAAGCAAACAACTCCTTCGTTCTGGTACTAGTATCGGAGCCAATCTTTCCGAAGCTCAGTCAGCAATCAGCAAAGCAGACTTTGCAGCAAAGGTTTACATTTCTCTCTAAGAAGGTAAAGAGACATTATATTGGATAGAGCTTTTATATCGAACTAAATACTTAGACGAAAAGCTATACCTATCTATATATAAGGATGCCAATGAAATGGTAAGTCTTCTTGCTTCTGTCACTAAGAAATTACAACCAGACAGCCATTAAGTCTCACAACATCCAGCATGAAAGGCGTATGCCAACTCAACATTCAACATTCAACATTCAACATTAACATGTATAATTGCGGTAAAATAGCGATAATTGGCGGCGGTAGCTGGGCTACAGCAATAGCCAAGATTGTGGTGGGACATACTCATCACATAGGTTGGTATATGCGTCGCGATGACCGCATCGAGGACTTCAAGCGTATGGGCCACAACCCTGCCTATCTGATGTCAGCACGATTCAATGTGGATGAGATATTCTTCTCTTCCGACATCAACAAGATAGTGCAGAACTACGATACACTCGTATTCGTTACCCCATCACCTTACCTGAAGAACCATCTCAAGAAACTCAAGACACGGATCAGCGACAAGTTCATCATCACAGCCATCAAGGGTATCGTGCCTGATGAGAACCTTGTCTGCTCGGAATATTTCCATCAGGTTTATGACGTACCATACGAGAACCTGGCATGTATCGGCGGTCCTTCTCATGCCGAGGAGGTTGCCTTGGAGCGATTGAGTTACCTCACCGTGGGTTGCAGCGACACAGACAAAGCGCATGCCTTCGCCAACGACTGTTTGGCGAGTGAGTATATCAAGACCAAAACTTCCAGCGACGTCATCGGTATCGAATACTCATCGGTGCTGAAAAACGTGTATGCCATTGCAGCAGGTATCTGTGGTGGTTTGAAGTATGGTGACAACTTCCAGGCGGTACTCATGTCGAACGCCGTACAGGAGATGCATCGCTTCCTCACTGCCGTCCACCCTATCGACCGTTGTATGTACGATTCGGTATATCTGGGCGACCTGCTCGTAACGGGTTACAGCAACTTCTCCCGCAACCGCACCTTCGGAACCATGATAGGCAAGGGCTATAGCGTGAAAAGTGCGCAGATAGAGATGGAGATGATAGCCGAGGGATTTTTCGGCACGAAGTGTATGAAGGAAATCAATCGCCACATGCACGTCAACATGCCGATTCTCGATGCCGTATATAATATATTGTACGAACGTATCAGTCCGCAAATCGAAATCAAGCTCTTGACCGACTCGTTCAGATAAAGGAGAAACATTAACACATTCATTTAGATATTTAAAAGGAAAAATGAAAAGTATCAGCTTAAACATTACAAAGGCTGCATCATTCCTCGCAGAGGGTGCAGTAAAGGCTTATGAGCCTAAGGTAAAGGCCGCTCAGGAAGCTCTTGAGAACGGCACATGTGAAGGTAACGATTTCTTGGGATGGTTGCATTTGCCATCTTCTATCACTCCTGAATTTCTCAATGAAATCCAGGCTGTTGCCAACACATTGCGCAAAAAGTGTGAGGTCGTTGTTGTGGCAGGTATCGGTGGTAGCTACCTCGGTGCACGCGCCGTTATCGAAGGTCTCGGCAACTCTTTCGCATGGCTCGTCAACGATAAGAAGAACCCAACTATCCTCTTCGCAGGTAACAACATCGGTGAGGATTATCTCTTCGAGTTGACTTCTTTCCTGAAGGACAAGAAGTTTGGTGTCATCAATATCTCTAAGTCTGGTACCACAACTGAGACAGCTCTCGCTTTCCGTCTTCTGAAGAAGCAGTGCGAGGATCAGCGCGGCAAGGAAGAGGCTAAGGATGTTATCGTTGCCGTAACCGACGCTAAGAAGGGTGCTGCACGTACTTGTGCTGACAAGGAGGGTTACAAGAGCTTCATCATCCCTGACAATGTAGGTGGCCGTTTCTCTGTTCTTACTCCAGTAGGTCTGCTGCCTATCGCAGTAGCTGGTTTCGATGTTAAGCAGCTCGTAGCTGGTGCTGCTGAGATGGAGAAGGCTTGCGGCAAGGACGTTGCTTTCGAAGAGAACCCTGCTGCTATCTATGCAGCTACACGTCAGGCTCTTTATACACAGGCTGGCAAGAAGATTGAGATTGTTTGCAACTTCCAGCCTAAGCTTCACTACTTCGCTGAGTGGTGGAAGCAGCTCTATGGTGAGAGCGAGGGTAAGGACCAGAAGGGTATCTTCCCTGCAGCTTGCGACTTCACTACCGACCTTCACTCTATGGGTCAGTGGATTCAGGAGGGCGAGCGCTCTATCTTCGAGACTGTCATCAGCGTAGAGACTCCTAACGAGAAGTTGCTCTTCCCTCACGACGATGAGAACCTCGACGGTTTGAACTTCCTTGAGGGCAAGCGTGTTGACGAGGTGAACAAGATGGCTGAGCTCGGTACACGTCTGGCTCACGTTGACGGTGGTGTTCCTAACATCCTGGTTAACGTACCTGAGTTGAACGCTTACTACCTCGGTCAGTTGATCTACTTCTTCGAAAAGGCTTGCGGTATCAGTGGTCTCCTGGAAGAGGTGAACCCATTCAACCAGCCAGGTGTTGAGGCATACAAGAAGAATATGTTCGCATTGCTCAACAAGCCAGGTTATGAGGCAGAGAGCAAGGCTATCCAGGAACGTCTGGCTAACGAGAAGTAATTGATGAAAGAAATTATTTCAAAATACTTAAAAGACCACGGCTTTGGGGAATTCAACCCTAAAGCCGTTCTTTTTGATATGGATGGCGTATTGTATAACAGTATGCCCAATCATGCCGTAGCATGGCAGGAGTCGATGAAGCAGTTTGATATCCACATGACTGCCGCCGATGCCTATGCCACCGAGGGAGCCCGAGGCATCGACACCATCCAGATGATGGTGAAGAAGCAGAAGGGTATCGACATCACGCTGGATGAAGCACAGAAGATGTATGATGTAAAGACCGACATCTTCCACTCCATGCCTACCGCCGAGATTTTCCCTGGTGTGAAGGAAATCATGCAGAAGATCAAGGAAGCCGGTATGCAGGTAGGAGTCGTAACGGGCAGCGGTCAGCGCCCACTCATCCTGAGACTTCTCAACGACTTCGGCAAATATCTCGATGAAGAGCATATCGTAACTGCTTATGATGTGAAGCGAGGCAAGCCAAATCCAGATCCTTATCTGATGGGATTGCAGAAAGCTGGCAACCTGCAGCCTTGGGAAGGCATTGTGGTAGAGAATGCTCCTTTGGGCGTTCGTGCCGGTGTAGCAGCCAACATCTTCACCGTGGCCATCAACTCCGGACCTCTGCCAGATACTGTGTTATCTGATAAAGGCAGCAACCTGCTCTATCATCAGATGACAGAGTTCTGCGATGACTTTGGAAACTTGATTGATGCAGCAAAAGAAACAGGCAATAATGCCAAAGAAAATAGAAAAACGGGTAAGTAACGCAAATTACTTACCCGTTTTTTCTATTATCTTTTTTTTTCTCAGTAATGCCAAATCCTGCTTTACTTTCTATCCTTAATTCTTTGTTTTCTATCTTTTTTTCAATGTCCGGATAGCATTCAAAGCATTTTTTTTCATCTTTCAAGTAACTTTTTTGTAACTTTCTTGCATCTTTCGCAAAAAAGCTGTAAATTTGCAGCACATAAATAAATCAAAACGGCATAAACAATTAAAACATCAATCCAATTTAACTATCAAGGTATATGAAACATTTCAAATTAATGATGCTCGGCCTTGCCTTATCTGCAGGATTCACTACCCAGATACAGGCACAGGAAGCACAAAGCTTCGTTCACCAACAGTCAAACACAGAAGATTACGTCTGGCCAACAGATCCACAAGTATTAACCAAACTCAAGCACTGGCAGGACCAGAAGTTCGGTGTATTGATGCACTGGGGACTCTATAGCGTACCCGGCGTTGTAGAATCCTGGTCAATCTGTTCGGAAGACTGGATTGTACGTGAGCGCAAACCTACCTACGAGGAGGACAAGGCATGGTACTGGAGCCAGAAAGATTCCCTCAATCCAGTGAACTTCGACCCTAGCAAATGGGCTGACGTGATGAAAAAGGCAGGTATGAAGTATATGATCTTCACCACCAAGCACCACGACGGCTTCTGTATGTTTGATACCAAATATACCGACTTCTCCATTGCTCATGGACCTTTCGGCAAGGATCCACGCCACAACATCGCCAAGGAGGTATTCGACGCCTACCGCAACAAGGGATTCATGATCGGTTGTTATTTCTCCAAACCAGACTGGCACAGCAAATGGTTCTGGAATCCTTATTATGCAACCCCTAACCGCCGCATCAACTACAAGAAGAAGCAGCATCCAGACTGGTGGCAGAACTACCGCAAGTTTACACAGAACCAGCTTAACGAGTTGACCACCGATTATGGCAACATCGATATCCTGTGGCTCGATGGCGGATGGATTACCGGTGACGAGATTGGGCTTGATACCATTCTGGTAGATGCCCGCAAGCGCAATCCGGGTATGATCAGCGTAGATAGAACCATTCGTGGAAAGAATGAGAACTACCAGACTCCTGAGCAGGGTATCCCAGCCAAGCAGCTCGATATTCCTTGGGAAAGCTGCATCACCCTGAGCCATGCCTGGGGATGGACACCAAATGCTAAGTTCAAGTCACCTAACAAGGTGATAGGTATTCTCTCAGAAATTGTAGCAAAGGGCGGATGTCTCGCACTCGGCGTTGGTCCGAAGGCAGACGGAACCCTGCAACCGGAAGTTGTGAAAAACCTCCTGCAGATAGGAAACTGGCTCAACAAGAACGGTCAGGCTATTTACTCTACCGTCAATACAGCCCACTATAATGATGGCAAGGTATGGTTTACCGCCGACAAGAACGGCAAGACCCTCTACGCCATCTATGCACTGGAAGATGGAGAAAAGACCCCTAAGACCATTACCTGGACAGAGAACAAGCCTAAGGGTAAGCTCGTTCTGCTGCAGAACGGCAAGTCTGTCAAGTACACCGTCAAGGGCAATCAGGTAACCGTTACCCTTCCATCCGGACTCAAGAATGAACCTCTGGCATTCAAGTTTAATTCAAAATAAAGAAAAACAAATATAAAAAAGCATAAAGGTAGTGATAAGATTCAGTTTTTATCACTACCTTTGTGCTTATAATATAATGTATATAAAATATAGTAACTATAAAAACTTAAATAACAAGAATTATGAGTAACTATCCTAAAATCGGTATCCGTCCTACCATTGACGGACGTCAGGGAGGTGTACGAGAAAGCCTCGAGGAAAAAACCATGAATTTGGCTAAGTCTGTAGCTAAACTGATTTCAGAGAATTTACGTAATGGCGACGGCTCTCCTGTAGAGTGCGTGATTGCTGACAGTACCATCGGCCGTGTAGCAGAAAGTGCAGCTTGCGCAGAGAAGTTTGAGCGCGAGGGTGTTGGCTCTACCATCACCGTTACTTCCTGCTGGTGCTATGGTGCAGAAACTATGGATATGAACCCACACTGGCCAAAGGCAGTTTGGGGATTCAACGGTACAGAGCGTCCAGGTGCTGTTTATCTGGCTGCTGTTCTCGCAGCTCATGCCCAGAAGGGATTGCCAGCTTTCGGCATCTACGGTCATGATGTACAGGACTTGGAAGATGACTCTATCCCGGCTGATGTAGCAGAGAAGATTCTGCGCTTTACAAGAGCAGCTCAGGCAGTAGCTACCATGCGTGGCAAGTCTTATCTCTCTATGGGTAGCGCCTGCATGGGCATCGCCGGTTCTATCGTTGACCCTAACTTCTTCCAGGAGTACCTCGGTATGCGCAATGAGAGTGTTGACCTTACTGAGATCATCCGCCGTATGACAGAGGGTATCTACGACCCAGTGGAGTATGAGAAGGCTATGGCTTGGACCCGCGAGCACTGTATGTGCAATGAGGGTGAGGACATCGCTAACCATGAAAAGGCAAAGACCCGCGAACAGAAGGATGCAGACTGGGAGTTCATCGTGAAGATGACTATCATCATGCGCGACTTGATGCACGGTAACCCAAGACTGGAAGAGTTAGGTTTCAAGGAGGAAGCTTTGGGGCACAATGCCATCGCCGGTGGTTTCCAGGGACAGCGCCAGTGGACAGACTTCTATCCTAACGGCGACTATCCAGAGGCTCTCCTCAATACTTCATTCGACTGGAATGGTATCCGTGAGGCTATCATTCTCGCTACAGAGAATGATGCAGGCAACGGCGTAGCTATGCTGTTCAACCACCTGTTGACAGGTCGTGCTCAGATCTTCAGCGACGTTCGTACCTATTGGAGTCCAGAGGCAGTGAAGCGTGTTACCGGTAAGGAACTTACAGGTCAGGCAGCTGGCGGTATCATCCACCTGATCAACTCTGGTGCTACCACACTCGACGGTACTGGTCAGGCTACAGATGCAGAGGGCAACCCAATCATGAAGCAGCCTTGGGAGATGACCGAGGAGGATGTAGATAAGTGCTTGAAGGCAACTACCTGGTATCCAGCTAACCGTGACTACTTCCGTGGCGGTGGTTTCTCTTCCAACTTCCTCAGCAAGGGCGGTATGCCTGTAACCATGGTTCGTCTGAACCACGTAAAGGGTCTTGGTCCTGTGCTCCAGTTGGCAGAAGGTTGGACTGTAGAGATTGATCCTGAGATTCACAAGGTTCTCGACAAGCGTACAGACCCAACATGGCCTACTACCTGGTTCGCACCACGTCTCTGCGACAAGGCTCCATTCAAGGATGTATATTCTGTGATGAACAACTGGGGCGCTAACCATGGTGCTATCAGCTACGGCCATATCGGTGCCGACCTCATCACCCTCTGCTCTATCCTCCGCATCCCAGTATGCATGCACAACGTAGAAGACGACAAGATCTTCCGTCCTGCATCTTGGAACGCATTCGGTATGGACAAGGAAGGTGCAGACTTCCGTGCTTGCAAGAACTACGGTCCTATATATAAATAAAGTGTAACACCATCAGTACGAATATCATTCAAATAGAAAGAAAAAGAAAATGATTACAGAAGAGCATATTCAGAAATTCCTGGAGCAGGCTCACCGCGTAGGCGATGCAGCCCTCACCATCTGCAGTAGTGGCAACCTTTCTTGGCGCATCGGCGACGAGGCTCTTGTCTCAGGTACAGGTTCATGGGTTCCTAGCCTCCAGAAGGAGAAGGTATCTCAGTGCCTGGTAGCAACGGGCGAAGTACTCAATGGCGTTAAACCTTCTATGGAGAGCGGATTCCACCTCGGTGTACTCCGTGAGCGTCCTGACTGCGACGTGGTTCTCCACTTCCAGTCTCCTTTTGCAACAGCAGTGGCTTGCATGCAGGAAACTCCGAAGGACTTCAATGTAACCGCAGAGGTACCATGCCACGTAGGCAAGGAAATCCCTGTGATTCCTTACTATCGTCCTGGTTCTCCAGAATTGGCAGCAGCTGTCATCGCAGCCTTGAAGGATCACAACTCAGCTCTCTTGCTGAAGCACGGACAGGTAGTTTGCGGCAAGAATTTCGACGAGGTGTTCGAGCGTGCCATGTTCTTTGAGATGGCTTGCAGAATCATCGTTCAGAGTGGCGGCAAATACACCACACTGACACCGGAAGAAATCGACGATCTCGAGGTTTACGTTTTAGGTAAGAAACAATAAACCTCTATCCTCTATCAGAGAGAAGCGGTAGGAGAGAAAGCTGCCCGCTACGGGCACTCTCCTACCGCTTTTTATACGAAACAACTTTTATCTACCCAAACATTTATAAATAACTATGATTTATCTAGCTATAGATTTCGGTGGAGGCAGCGGACGAGTAATTGCCGGAAAACTAGAAAACGGCAAGCTCGAAATGGAGCTCATCCATCGTTTCCCTAACCGACAGGTAAGATTAGGCAACCACGTCTATTGGGATTTCCTCGCCCTTTTCGAGGATATGAAGACGGGACTGAAGATGGCAGGAGCCAAGGGACTCAAGGTGGATGGCATCGCCATCGATACCTGGGGAGTGGATTTCGGACTCATCGACCAGGACGGCAACCTTCTGGGCAACCCGGTATGCTATCGCGATGCCCGTACCAAGGGAATGCCGGAAGAAGTGTTCAAGCAGATTGATCCATCGGCACATTATGCCATCAACGGCACACAGGTGATGGAAATCAATACCCTCTTCCAGCTATACAGTCTGAAGAAAACCAACAGTCCACAGTTGGAGAAGGCTGCGCATCTGCTTTTCACCCCAGATTTCTTCAGCTACTATCTCACAGGCGAAGCCAACAATGAATATACCATCGCATCCACATCAGAACTCCTGAATGCAACCACCAAGGACTGGGACTGGGAAACCATCGACCAGCTGGGGCTTCCACGCCACATCTTCGGCAAAATCGTGATGCCGGGCACCGTAAGAGGAAAGCTGCGCCGCGACATCGCAGAGGAAACCGGACTCGGAGAAGTAGATGTCATCGCTGTAGGTTCTCATGATACAGCCAGTGCGGTAGCAGCCGTACCAGCCACAGAAGATGAATACCCGATGGCATTCATCAGTTCGGGAACCTGGTCGCTTCTGGGTGTTGAGATAGAAAAGCCAATCCTTACCGAGGAAGCCCGAAAGGCAGAGTTTACCAACGAGGGTGGCATCGGCGGCCGCATCACCTTCCTGCAGAACATCACAGGTCTCTGGATCATGCAGAGACTGATGGCAGAATGGAAGGAGAATGGCGAGGAACAGCAGTTCGACATCATCCTTCCTCTGGCAGAAGAAGCTCATATCAATGCCATCATCCCTGTGGACGACGCTGCGTTCCAGAATCCGGCATCCATGCAGCAGGCTATCATCGACTACTGCGCCACCCATCAGTTGCAGGTTCCTCAGAGCAAGGCAGAAATCGTGCGCTGCGTACTCCAGTCGCTGGCAGCCAAGTATGCCGAGGCTACTGCTCACCTCAACGAGATGTTACCACAGCCAATCAAGTGCATGCACATCATCGGCGGCGGTTCACAGAACAAGTTACTCAACCGTCTCACCTCCGAAGCATTGGGCGTTCCAGTCATTGCGGGTCCTATAGAGGCTACGGGTATGGGCAACATCCTGACCCAGGCACTTGCCAAGGGAGAAATCAAGGATATCGACGAGCTGAGAGCCGTGGTAAGACAAAGCATCTGATCCATCCGAATATTTACCTACAAACATAAACGCAGACAATATTAACCTGAAATATGGAACAAAAAAAGAAAGAATCAATCCTGATGAAAGACGGGGTGAGCTACCTCGTACCTTTCATATTAATCACATCGTGCTTTGCACTGTGGGGATTTGCCAATGATATCACCAATCCGATGGTGAAGGCATTCTCCAAAATCTTCCGAATGTCATCTACGGATGGTGCACTGGTACAGGTAGCCTTCTACGGCGGTTACTTCGCCATGGCTTTCCCTGCCGCCATCTTCATCCGCCGCTTCTCCTACAAGGCAGGCGTACTGCTGGGATTAGGACTCTATGCCTTCGGTGCATTCCTCTTCTATCCGGCAAAAATGATGGGCGAATATTATCCATTTCTCCTCGCCTACTTCATCCTGACCTGCGGACTCTCCTTCCTGGAGACATCGAGCAACCCTTACATTCTGTCGATGGGAACGGAGGAGACGGCAACACGCCGACTCAACCTGGCGCAATCGTTCAACCCGATGGGTTCGCTGCTCGGTATGTATGTGGCGATGAACTTTATCCAGGCAAAACTCAACCCGCTTGATACGACTGGGCGCGCCAATCTCTCAGCTAGCGAATTTGAGGCAATCAAGGAATACGACCTTTCGGTACTGATCAATCCATACCTGATTATCGGTCTGGTCATCCTCACCATCTTCTTCGTCATCCTGTTTACCAAGATGCCGAAGAACAGCGAGAAAGACAACAAGATCAACTTCATGCCTACCCTTCGCCGCATCTTCCGCATGCCTCACTATCGTGAAGGCGTATTCACCCAGTTCTTCTATGTGGGCGCACAGATTATGTGCTGGACCTTCATCATCCAGTATGGTACCCGCATCCTGATGCAGGAAGGAATGGCAGAGATTGATGCCGAGGTAACCTCGCAGAAGTTCAACATCATTGCGATGGTACTGTTCTGCTGTTCCCGCTTCATCTGCACCTTCATTCTTCGCTTCTTCAATGCAGGACAGTTACTGATGATATTGGCGATAGCAGGTGGCTGCTTCACAGCCGGCGTCATTGCCCTTCACAACATCTGGGGTCTCTACTGCCTGGTAGCAGTCAGTGCCTGCATGTCATTGATGTTCCCTACCATCTATGGTATAGCCCTGAGGGGTCTTGGCGATGATGCCAAGTTTGGTGCAGCCGGTCTCATCATGGCAATTCTGGGCGGTAGTGTCTTACCACCTTTGCAGGCATCCATCATCGATATGCATACCGTATTCGGAATGCCATCTACCAATGCATCGTTCATTCTTCCATTCATCTGTTTCGTGGTGATTGCCATCTATGGATATCGCACAAAGTTGCGCAGCATTGGCAAACTTTTTGGTTAAAATTAACAAGCTGTGGCCGTTTGTTATCGTTCACAGCTTATTTTTTGGTTAAATACCATTAAAGTCGAAATATTTTCTCTGTTTTTTGTATTCTATTTAATATATTTTATATAACTTTGCCAAAAAAATTTAAAAGAACTTACCAACCTAGATAATAAATAAAAGAAAATCAGATTGTAAGTGAGTACAATTAAACATTTCAAGCAAGAACAATTAAATATAAATAGTTATTCATTACATTAAAAGTTTGTATTATGGCAAAAACTAACAAAACAATGAATCTGGCATTCGCCTTGATGGTTGGTTCTGCTGGTGCTGCTTACGCAGGTATTCCTGCCGTGAACAGCGTACAGAACGTACAGCAAGACGAGACATGTACAGGTATCGTCAAGGATGCTACTGGCGAAACTGTCATTGGTGCTTCTATTCTCGTGAAGGGAACGACTACAGGTACTGTTACCGACCTGGATGGTAACTTTGAACTCAAGGGTGTCAAGAAGGGTGCGGTACTCCGTATCTCTTACGTTGGATATGAGACCCAGGAAGTTGTCTTCAACGGAAAGCCACTCAATGTAACCTTGAAAGACGATGCGAAAAGCCTCAACGAGGTCGTAGTAACCGCTTTGGGTATGAAGCGCGAAACAAAGGCGCTTGGTTATGCAGTTACTGAATTGAAAGGAGAAAATCTTGATAAGAACTTGGTAAACCCTGTATCAGCTTTGCAGGGTAAGGTTGCCGGTGTGGATATCTCGGGTTCTGATGGTGGACTCTTCGGTTCTGCCAAGATCCTGATTCGTGGTGCTTCTACCTTGAGCTCCAACAACCAGCCTATCTATGTTGTTGACGGTGTTATCCTTGACAACGGCGTTAAGAATGGTGATGCAGACTGGAGCCAGAACGATACTGACTGGGGTAATGAATTGAAGAACTTGAACCCAGACGATTTCGAGAGTGTATCAGTTTTGAAGGGTGCTGCCGCTACAGCTCTTTATGGTTCCCGCGGTTTGAATGGTGCGGTCGTTATCACTACTAAGAGTGGTAAGGGCAAGAAGGGTCTCGGCATTAACTTCTCTCAGACATTCGGTATCGATCACGTATATGGTGGTCCAGACTTCCAGAATGTTCGTGGTGATGGTTATATGTCAGGATATGCAAACTATAAGTCTTCTGGCAATATGCAGGATACCGACTCATTCTACCTGAACGCAGACGGCAAGCGCTCTGTAGCATGGGGTGGCGGTGTGTCTTGGGGTCCTAAATTCGATGGTCAGCCTATCGAGTTCTACGACTATTCTACCGTGAACTATTCACCATATAAGAACAACTTTACAGATGCATACGATGATGCCTTCAACACCAATACCAATATTGCCGTATCTGGTGCCAACGACAAGACATCTTTCTATACATCTATGTCTTACAAGTATGCCAATGGTACTACACCAAACAACTCATTCTCCCGTTTGTCTTTGATGGCTAAGGCATCTCACAAGATTACAAACAAGGTAGAACTTGAGGCAGGCATCACTTTTGCCAACTCTAATCCTAAGCAGGGTGGCATGACCAACTTCGGTGAGTGCTTCATTGATGGTACATTCAGCCGTATGTATGATACCCGCTATTGGAGATCACGCTATAAGGGTTCTCATGGAGGCTTGGCAAGCACAGCATATAATGATGAATATGGTAATGCACCTGGACGTAGTGTATGGTGGAGCATCTATGAGAATGAATATTCTCAGAAAGAAACTTCTGTACGCCCTAACGTGAAGGTTACTGCCGACTTGACCAATTGGCTGAAGTTCTCTGCCGAAGGTAACTACAACTACTACTACAAGCGCAGCGAAAGCAAGGAGCTGGGTTCTGGTTACGCCAACGAAGGTGGTGAGTACGTACTTGGACAATATACCAAGGAGCAGACTAACCTGAATGCAAACTTCTCATGGAACAAGGCTGTGAGCGACTTCAACATCAGCGGTTTCATACGTGGAGAGTACTACCACAACTTCCAGCAGGAGAGCAGCATGAAAACCAAGGGTGGCTTGATTGTTCCTGGACAGTATTTCATCGGAAACTCTAAGGAGACTCCTGAAGCTTCTGCCACCATCTCTGGCGAAAAGACCATCATGTCTATTGCAGGTCAGTTGGCGTTGAGTTGGAAGGATCAGGTATATCTGGATGTAACAGGCCGTAACGACTGGTCTTCATCTCTGGTATATACAGATAAGCATGGTAACTTCTCTTACTTCTATCCATCAGTTTCCGGATCATGGTTGATTCACGAGACATTCCGTGGCAAGTTGCCATCTTGGATTTCATTTGCCAAGATCCGTGCATCATGGGCTCAGGTAGGTAATGACACAGATGCTTACAGAATCAACTCTGCATACAACATCTATGGTATTGACAAGACTTATGGCTTGCAGGTACCTGATACCTCTTACGATCCTAACTTGAAGCCTGAGCGTAAGAACTCATGGGAATTTGGTATCGACTGGCGTTTCCTGAACAACCGCATTGGTATTGATGCTACTTATTATCGTGAGAATACCAAGAACCAGATTATGTCTATCTCGGTTCCTAGCATCTCAGGTTTGAGCAACCAGGTAGTTAACGCTGGTAACATCCAGAACCAGGGTGTGGAGCTTGCATTGAATACAACACCTATCCAGACCAAGGATTGGGAGTGGGATTTGAACTTCACTTACACCAAGAACAAGTCTAAGATTGTGTCTTTGCACGAGAACGTAGCTAACTACATCAGCCTGGTAGGTATGCCTTCATACGGTAACTTCCGTATTGGTTCTGTTGCCAAGGTGGGTGGTGAGTACGGTCTGCTGATGTCAGACGCAACTCCTAACTATGACGAGAAAACCGGTCTTCCTATCCTGGAGACAGCTTCTTACAACGGACGCCATTCCGTTTACTACTCACGCTCAGGCGTAGAGAAAGAGGTAGGTAGCATCCAGCCAGACTTCCTGGGTTCTGTCAATACAACCTTGAAGTACAAGAACTGGTCTTTGAGTGCTTCTCTTGATATGCGCTTCGGTGGTATGGTTGCCATCTATGGTTCTCACTATGGTACCGCTTACGGTTACTTAAAGTCTTCACTGAATGGAACAGATGCCGAGCATGGTGGTATCACCTATAAATCAATCTGGGATGGCAAGCAGTATGATGACGGTATCATTCCTGAAGCAATCATGCCAGGCGGTGTAACCATCAATACTCCAACAGGTGAATATACCATTGCTGAAGGTGGTGAGCTGTATGCCGACTTGGTTAAGAGAGGAATTGTAGATCCACAGCACGCTTCTTCATGGAACTATTGGAACAATTCATGGGGTCGTGCATCCGTATGGAAGAACAATGACTGGTTCCATGAGCTGAATTACATCGCATTGCGTGAGGTTTCCCTGAGCTATCGTATGCCTCAGAGCATCGCCAACAAGATTGGTGCTTCTAACCTCAGCTTCGTTTTGACTGGTCGTAACTTGGGTTACTTGTTGAATTCATTACCAAACAACTTCAACCCAGAGTCTATGCGTGGTACACAGTCTGGTCAGTTCATGATCCGTTCTGTCAGCCCATACACAGCAAGCTATACATTTACAATCAGCGCAACATTCTAATTTTATAAAAATTGAAGATTATGAAATCAAATAAGTTAATAATGGCGGCACTCGCAGTTGGTCTGACTTTCACCGCTACCAGCTGCCGAGATGATTTCGCTGAAACAAATACCAATCCATCTGCCGTAACAAAGGGAGAAATCTCTTATTTGTTTGCAGAGGCTGTGAATAAATTCGATCCACAACCATATCTGGAGTACTTCTACAATGCTCCTATGAAATACCAGTGGGCAGGAATGGGTATGTCTGCCAGCGGAGCTGGTGAAGGCATTCTGACCTTAACATTGGATGGTGACCAGTCTTGGCAGTATCAAAACGTACTGCGTGTTCTCCGCGCTATGGAGAATCAGTACGAGTCTTTAGACGATAACCAGAAGAAGCAGCAAATTGGCTACGTGAAGGGTGCTCAAATCATGAGCATTTATCTGGGTCTTTTCGGAACCGACCTGTATGGTGATATTCCTTACAAAGAGGCATGTAAAGCTGCCTACGGCGGCACTCTTACCCCTGGATATGACAGTGTAGAAAGCCTGTATGATCTCTGGCTTACACAATTGGATGAGTGCATTTCAGCTTTCACTTCTGACGATGTAATCATCAAGTCTGAGCAAGACGTAGTTTGCGGTGGTGACAAGGCAAAGTGGGCAAAATTTGCCAATTCCCTGAAGCTTAAAATTGCAGTTCGCCTTTTGGCACAGAATCCAACCAAGGCTAAGCAGATTGCTGCTGCTGTAGAAAGTGCTTCTTGTGGCTACATGAACACCAATAGTGATGATATCCTTTTCAATAAGGGTGTCAACAAGTTGACTGGTGATGACGGCTATATCAACGACCGCATCTATCACTGGAACAATGGATTCACAGGTTGCGTCGGTTCTCAGTCGGTCATCAACTTCATGGTTGACAACAAGGACCCACGTGTACGTTTCTTCTACACCAAGAACCAATGGAACTCCAAGATTATCCAGGGCTACTATGATGCAGGTTTGGAGATTCCTGACTTTATTGAAAAGAACGTAGAATTCACCACTGGTGCAGACGGCAAAAAGAAGTTTGTCAAGTGGAAGGGTATGGGTGAGCCATGGGTACGCTACTATGGTTTGACCGAGGACTGGAACGCACAGCTCGATGCGACAGGTAAATACAAATGGTATTTCCCTTCACAGTATGCTAACGCAGACAAGGAGTTGTACCTCCACAACAAGGAAGGCAAGAATCCACAGGGCTATACAGTGTACTCAACTCTTAACAATATGATGATCATTGGTCGTAGTTATTCTTCAGCATCTCAGGTTGAGGCTGCAACATTGCCAGATGATACCTATACATTCACCACAAAGGATCGTCCTTGGTATGGTTTGTATATGAGTGCAGCAGAGACCAACTTGTACTTGGCTGAGTTTGCTATGCTCAACAATGACGAGGCAAAGGCTAAGAAGTATTATGACAATGCTCTTGCTCTCTCTTGCAACACCTACAATACATTGGCAAAGGACAACCAGGTAGCTTACTACAGCACCGTTACAGGCTGCTTCGGTTACGACAAGGAGAACGAGAAGCCTATCGACTTGCAGGATGGTGAGATTAACAATATGATGCAAAGCGACAAATATGCCTTCACAGGTACAGCTGCAGAAAAATTGGAGAAGATCTACATTCAGGAGATGCTGAACTTCACTCTCTATCCAAATGAGGTTTTCGTAACAGCACGTCGTTCTGGTTATCCAAGTTATAACTCAACAATTCTGCCACGCAAGAGCTATTCTGAGGTTCCTGCCAACAAGATTCCTCGTCGCTTCCCTACTGGTAATATCAGCGAGACTGATATCATGAAGGGTATCAAGACTGAGGCTTACAAGGCACAGGGCTTGACCATCACTACTTCAGGTCTCTACAATGAGGTTCTTGCAACAGAACGTCTGTGGCAAGACCAGGGTGCTCCAGCATGGGGCGCAGGAAGTGCAAAATAATATTTAAATACATAGGGTATGGGAACACATCAGTGTTCCCATACTTTGTTTTATTCAAATTCTTAATTCAAATGAAAACAAGATTTTTCTTATTGTTCCTTTCTTTCTTGAGTCTTGCAAGTTATGCGCAAAACAAGACGGTACTGCTTTATCCAGAGTATCAGAAGGGAACAATCTATATGAACGGGAATCAGGAAGTAAGAGTTCCGCTGAATTATGATGCAGGCAAGCACTGCGTGATGTATCAGCAAAACGGAGAGAACATGATTCTGATGAATGTCCAGTCGGTAGATAGCATAAAGATTGCCCAAGATCTCTTTTGCAGAATCAAGAACAAATTCTATCAGGTAATCAGTTATCCTCAGGGAAAGCTTCTGATTGACTGGAATCTTGACAAAGTGAATGTGGGTTATAAAGGAGCCTATGGAACAGTATCGCAAGCCCGTTCGCAGTCTGTCAATCTCTCCCTGATGGAAGGACAAGAGTATTCTGCCAATAAACCAGATACCCAACAGGATGTTTACAAAACCAGAAACAACAACAAATATTTTCTGCTGAAGAATGACAAGCTGAGTCATTTCAGCAACAAGAAGTCTTTGCTCAAACTGTTTCCAAACAATCAGAAAGAAATAGAAGAAATCATCAGAAAACACAATACTGACTTCGTGAAAGCCGAAGACATCATTGCCCTTACTGCTGATATTCTCCCATTGCTTCCATAAAACTCCACCCCCTCCATTTCCTAGGTACAATAGAGAAATTCAGCACAAAAATTGCAAGACACTCTTCACCCTTCACCAATCCATTATAATCTTCTGATATACAGAAGCTTTAGTAGGGTGAAAAGTCAGGCAGACTCTTCACCCCCTCTTCACCTTATTTATTTTTTCCGTTTCTACAGCATCCATCAGAAGATTTCCGGCGGGTGAAGAGTGGTGAAGAGTGAGTAAGCACTCTTCACCTCCCGAAACCCCAGTGTTTATCGGGGTTTCAGGCGAAAAGGTGAAAGGTGAAGAGTAAAAAAGAGATTAGGATTCTATACGACGCATCAGAAGAAAGCCTGATACGCCAATTCCACCAATACGAGAGGACGCATCGTTTCTTGCCTCGCCTTGGCATATTATTGCCCTGTACTAGAGCAATATCTTGCCAAGGCGAGGTAAAATATGAAAAGAGGACAGAAGCATTACTACGAATGTGGTAGGGATGAATTAAGCTTCATTTTTAAAACACGGACAAATTGAATTTGTCCGTGTTATTTTTTTAGCCCATTTTTGCTTAAAAACAATGGGCTATGATGCCAAAATCTATGAGTTGCAGGGAAGAAATCTATGAGTTGCAGGGAAGAAATCTATGAGTTGCAGGAAAGAAAACTATGACTTAGTTTTGTTAACAAATTAATGCAAAAAGTCATTTAATATACAAAAGAAAAATTGATTTTTTCTTGGTTGATTCGAGAAAAAAGGCGATAGGTGTACTAAATCTTATTGATTCAAGAGTTAGTGCACCTATCGCCTTTTTTGAGTATTCCAAGATAAGCTCTATGAAAAGAGACTTACTTGACCTTCACTTCAATCTTAGTCTTGGCTGCATCAGCGCTGGAGCCGCCAACAAATACCTGATAAGTGCCAGGAACCACGCGGATGGTGTTGGTCTGGGCATCCCAACCCTCGAAACTCTTGCGAGGAAGATCGATGCTTACCATCTGGCGCTCGCCAGCCTTCAAAGACACACGCTTGAATGCCTTGAGACTCTTGATAGGTCCATCCACGTCATCCATGCGCTTGATATAAACCTGCGCTACTTCGGTACCCTCTCGCTTGCCCGTATTCTGCAAGGAGAACATCAGTTTGTAATCAGCAGCCTTGCCGTCACGCTTCCTGCTCTTCACCTGCATCAGGGTAGGTTTGCCATACTCGAAAGAGGTATAACTCAAACCGTAACCGAATGGGAACAAAGGCTCACCCTTGAAATAACGATAGGTACGATTCTTCATCGTATAATCGAGGAAATCAGGAAGATCGTTCACACTCTTATAGAAGGTAACCGGAAGCTTGCCCGATGGATTCACCTCTCCAAAGAGAACCTTGGCTACAGCTTCACCACCCCGTTCACCAGGATACCATGCCTGAAGGATTGCCTCGGCATTTTCCGTCTCAGGAACCATGGCGATGGCACATCCAGAACAGTTGACAAAGACGACACGCTTGCCTGCCTGATGCAGCATGGCAATGACCTGGCGCTGAGCCTTCGGCAACTCCAGGTCGGTTCTGTCGCCGCCCTTGAATCCCGGTTCCTCAATCTCAAGCTGTTCTCCCTCCAGATTTGGAGAGATACCGCCTACGAATACCACGGCATCCGCATCGCCCACCTCTGCCAGGATCTGCTCGCTGGTAGGCTTCGAAGTCTTCAGGATATCAAACTGCATCACAGCCACATCTTCCCTCTGGGTATAATCTATCTGAATCTTAACCGGCTTGCCTACTTTCAGAGAGAGCGGTTTGATGATAGGCGCCACGCGGCCCCAGCACTCCCGCATATTCACGATGGTATCGCCATCCACTATCAGGCGGCAACCGTCATC
This sequence comes from Segatella sinensis, assembly GCF_040095255.1. Classification (NCBI taxonomy): domain Bacteria; kingdom Pseudomonadati; phylum Bacteroidota; class Bacteroidia; order Bacteroidales; family Prevotellaceae; genus Segatella; species Segatella sinensis. Next base: position 58,661 of record NZ_JBBNGE010000012.1, read on the forward strand.
AATACCCATATTGATGGTAAGATCCTCATCCCTGTCAGGAGTCAACACTCCCTCATAGCGGGCTGAGAAATGAGTAAGATTCACACCCGGCGCAAACACGGTGTTACCACCATTGCTCAGATTGATGGCAGTCTTCATCACATCCGTAGCCACCGGCTCACCCTTCTGTTCCTGATTGTTCCAGTAGGTGGCCTTCATTCCCTCACGGAAGAGGTTGAAACGGCTTTCCTGCACCTCGTTTCTTGTCAAGGTACAAGCCGGAACATACTTCACCTCAGCCCCCTTCATATAGTTGCGGATGCCCTGGAGGATAGTAGTAGAACTGGTAGGATAACCCGAATAGTTGCCTCGCAGCATGATGGAATCATTGGCATTAGGTCCCATCACCACAATCTTCTGATTGCGGTTCAAAGGCAGCAGCTGGTTTCTGTTCTGAAGAAGTACGATGCCTTCTTCAGCTATCTTCTCAGCCAGATCCTTATGAGCCTTGCAGGCGATGACGTTCTCTGGAATCTGAGTCCATGCCACCGTTTCGTCCTTATCGAAATCGCCGAGCTTGAAACGAGCCACCAGCAGGCGCTTCAGGCTCTGGTTTACCTTATCTTCATTGATCATTCCCGCCTTCACAGCTTTCGGAATAGTACGATAGGCACTGCCGCATTCCAGGTCGGTACCGGCATTCACAGCCTGGGCGGTTGCTTCGGTAGCAGTCTTTGCCGTACCGTGATAGCCCGGCATATAGAAATCGTTGACTGCTCCACAATCGGAAGTAATCAATCCCTTGAATCCCCATTCTTCTCTGAGAATCTGGCGCTCAAACTTGGCATTGGAGCAGCAAGGAGCACCATCTATACGCTGATAGGCACACATCACCTCAGCCACATGTCCATCCTGTACCAGCGACTTGAAGGCAGGGAGATAAGTCTCCCACAAATCCCGGGCTGGCAGATTCTCCAGATTGAAGACGTGGCGATTCCACTCCGGACCGCTATGCACGGCGAAATGCTTGGCACAAGCCAGCGTCTTGACATACTGGGGAGCCTTAGACTGATCAGAAGCCGGAACGCCAGGAGCCGCCAGCGGTTTGCCGTCAAACGACTGTCCCTGTAGACCATTCACCACGGCAAGTCCCATACGTGTGGTGAGATAAGGATCTTCTCCATAAGTCTCCTGTCCGCGTCCCCATCTAGGATCACGGAAGATATTGACATTCGGAGTCCAGAAGCTCAGACTCTGATATCTCTTTACATTACCCGACTTCTTCGCCACCTGCGCCTTGGCTCTCGCCTCATCGCTTACGGCAGTAAAGACCTGATAGAGCAAGGCATCATCCCAGGAAGAAGCCATGTGCATGGTGATAGGGAAAACCGTGGCATATCCGTTGCGTGCCACACCATGCAGAGCCTCGTTCCACCATTGAAACTGAGGGATACCCAGTCGGGAGATGGCAGGCGAAGCATCCATCATCAGCTTCGTCTTCTCCTCCAGGGTCAGGCGTGAAAGCAAGTCATTGGCTCTTGCCTCGGCAGAAAGGTTAGGGTTCTGATAAGGCAACAGCTGATTGGCTGGCTGTTGGGCGTGAGCTGAGAGCACCAGAGCGGACAGCATGGCCAATGTAAGTATTTGTTTCTTCATAACTACTATTGTTAGTACGTAAATATTATATAGATTCGTTTTAATATGCAAAAATACATATTTTTCCTGAATTCAGAGATAGATGAAGTGTTAAAAAGCTCAACTAGTTTCCATTTTTATGTGATTACTTCCTAATTTTTTCGATTCATTAAAACAATTAAGCCCTTTTTCCTTGCTGATTCCAAATATTAGTGCTAACTTTGCACTCTGAAACAACACTATCTTTTTAGAAGACAAAGATACAAGTAAGAAAGATACAACAAGACAGTAAGATCGCAAAGACATGGAAAAGATTCTAATAGTTGAAGACGACATCGCATTTGGAACCATGATTCAGACATGGCTCAGAAAGAAGGGATTCGAGGTGGAGAAAGCTACTTCGGTCAAGGTCGCCATACAGGTTTGCGAGGAGGCAGAAAGAGGATTCGATCTGGTATTATCAGATCTCCGCCTTCCCGATCACGACGGCATCTTCCTGCTGCAATGGATGAGAAAGCATGGCGTGCAGGTGCCTTTCATCGTGATGACCAGCTATGCAGAAATTCAGAATGTGGTGCTCGCTATGAAATCAGGCGCTACCGATTATGTGGCAAAACCTTTCCATCCGGAAATCCTTCTGGATAAGATCAAGGAAGCAATCAAGACTCCGAAAAAACAGGATTCGAATGCAACCTCAGCAGATAGTCAGCGTTCCACAGACACAAATTCTACTCCTACAGACGCAGCACCTGGCAAGCAGGCAGGAAACCAGGCATCATCTGCCAATGGGGATGTACCCAAATACCTGGAAGGTGAAAGCGAGGCTTCACGCAAGCTCTACAGTTTCGTTTCGCTGGTGGCCCCTACCCCTATGTCGGTACTCATCCTGGGTGCCAGCGGTACAGGTAAGGAATATGTGGCTAGAAGAATCCATGAACTCAGCACAAGAGCCAACAAACCTTTCTTCGCACTCGACTGCGGTGCCATCCCTAAAGAAGTGGCGGCATCAGAATTCTTCGGTCATGTGAAGGGTTCGTTTACGGGAGCAGACCAGGACAAGAAGGGTGCTTTCGAGATTGCCAACGGAGGAACTCTCTTCCTCGATGAGATGGGAAACCTGAACTATGAAGTACAGGTGCAGCTGCTCCGTGCCCTCCAGGAAAGAAAAATCCGTCCGGTGGGAAGCAACAAGGAAATAGATATCGATATCCGACTGGTATGCGCTACCAATGAGAATCTGGCTCAACGCGTGGCAGAAGGCAACTTCCGTGAAGACCTCTACCACCGCATCAATGAGTTTACCATCTACATGCCGGAGCTAAAAGACCGTGGTGCCGACCTCTTCCTCTTTGCCGACCTCTTTATCAAGCACGCCAACAAGGAGCTGAACAGAAATGTGGAAGGACTCGACGGCAAAGCCAAGGAGCGAATTGCCGCCTACAACTGGCCGGGCAACCTGCGAGAATTGAATAATGTGATGAAACGAGCTACTCTGCTCGCCACCGAAAGATACATCGGAGTAACAGAACTGGAACAGAGTATGGCGCATATCCAGCCACAAGCTCCTACCGCCCTGCACGATGAGGAAACGGAACTGCAGAGAATAGAAGCTGCGCTGAAAGCAGCAGGCGGCAACAAGAGCAAGGCTGCACAATTGCTCGCCGTAGATAGAAAGACACTCTACAATAAGATGAAGAAATATGGTATCTGATAGAAAGAAGTACGGCTTTTGATGATATGGGAAAATGGGGAATCTGATGACCATTCCCCATTTTTTTGGGGAATAATTCCACACTAATTCCACAGTTTCCACAATATAGAATTCTGGCACAAAAAAGCATTTACTACTGATAATCAAACTATTAGATAACTCTTTTGTTTTTTGGCACGCAGATTGTGATATTAGAAAGTGAACACGCCAATGAGCGGTAACGCAAGCAAGGCTGTTCACAAAGAAAGTAATAAATATAATATTCACAATAAAAAACAAAAGATTATGAAAAAGTTAGTTTTCGCAGCTATCGCTGCCATGGTAATGGTATCAGTTAGCAACGTATTCGCCAGCAACAAGATGGCAAGTGTTTCATCAGTAGCTCCAGTTGACACAGTAGCCCCAGCAGAACCAGCTGCTCCAGCAGACACAACAGTAGAGAAAGAGACTCCTGCAGAGACACCAGCTGAAACTCCAGCAGAGACTCCAGCAGACTCTACAGCAACAGATTCTACTGTAGCAGAGTAATATCACCTTTAAAAAATAGTAATTAACTGAGGAAAAGATAGAATAACACTAGTAATTACGCGTCGCTTTCAATCAGGCAGGAGACTAATGATAGAATTCATTGGTCTCCTGACTTGTTTTTAGCCCTTTTGTTTTCTAATATCATTTTTTTGCATTAACTTTGCAAACAAATATCTATTGAGCAAGATATCAGTCTGCTCATCATTTTAAACGATTTCTCATGCACAAGAACAATATTCCTCTCAAGGTAGCCCTCGGATATAGCGCCATTGCCATTATCATGATTCTGGCAATCAGTCTGGTGTATAGCAACACCAAGAGCATCAATGCCATCAATGAAGCTTCGCGCGAGTATATCCAGAAAAGGGGTGTCGCCGATAGTACCATCTCTTCCCTGCTCAAAGAGGAGCAGAGAAACCTGAAACAACTGTCTGATGTCATGGCAGGAAGACCTACCCAAAACTATCTGCAGAATAAGGTGAAGAATCTGAATACGGGAAAGGATTCCATACTGGTTCACTCCAAGGCACCTCAAACCCACGAGGCGAAGAAGACTACGGTAGAGGTATTGAAGACCCGAAGGGGATTCTTCCGCCGACTCGCCGATGCCTTCAAGAAGGAGCACGCCGAAACCTTGAGCGTAAAACAGGACAGCAACCGGGCTGTCATCGATTCAGTTACCACCCCAGTAAACGTGGCGGAAAACGTGGCAAACATCCTAGAACAGATAGACAAGAAGGAGAAAGTAGAAACGCAAGACCACAAGCAGAGCATCAATAGGGAGATGGAAGAGCTGAAGATGGTGAGTGCCAAACTCGCCCTGCGCTCCGCCAAACATCTGAGCGATGTACACCAGCGTGAAAAAGACAACATGCAGGAAGCCATCGAGAAGGCGATGGAAGCAAGAAAGCATCTGTTGTGGCAGATGGAACTGCTCGCCATCGTAGCCTTCTTTGCCATCGTCATCATGATCTGGTTTATCTGGCGCGATGCCAGAAAGGAGCGTATCTACAGGGAAAACCTGGAGGCTGCCAATGAGGAAATCCAGCGTATCATGAACCAGCGCGAGCGCCTGCTCCTCACCATCACCCACGATATCAAGGCGCCAGCTGCCTCTATCTCGGGCTTCATCGATCTGATGAAAGATTACGTCAGCAATCCTCAGGGCATCGAATGCCTCCAGAACATCAAGAACTCTGCCGCTCATCTTTCACATCTCGTTGCCTCGCTGCTCGATTATCATCAGTTGGAGAACGGACTGATGAAGGTTCAGCCTACCTCTTTCTCACCGGCACAACTGGTAGCAGAATCGGTAGAGGGAATGAAATTGAGAGCAGAAGAGAAAGGACTGGCGATTTCGTTCGAATGCAAAATAAAGGGAATGGGAACTTCGGACTCTCCAATGAAGAAGAAATTCTTCCGTGCTGATGCCTTCCGCATTCGTCAGATATTGGATAATCTGGTAAGCAACGCCATCAAATATACCGACCGGGGCAACGTTACCATCCAGGCACAGGTTTCAGAAATTCTGGGCAAGCCTACGCTTACCCTGAGCGTAAAAGATACGGGAAAGGGAATGACCGATGAGGAGAAACAGAAGGTGTTCCAGGCGTTTACGAGATTGAAGAGCGCCCAGGGCATCGAGGGTACCGGTTTGGGATTGTCCATCACCCAGGAACTGGTTTCGCTGCTTGGTGGAGAAATCATCCTCCACTCTACTCTGGGCAAAGGTTCTACCTTCATCGTCACCATCCCTATCGAGCCAGCACCAATGGAGGAGTCTCAGGAAATGGCTCCATCAGAAGTCAAGCATGATTCTTCTCTCGATTCTGCTCAAGATAAAGAAGGACAGAATTCTGGCAGCCATCAGGTTACTGATATAAAGAAGAAGCCGGAATTTGCCAACCACAAGATTCTGATTCTGGATGATGACAAGCTGCAGCTCCAGCTTCTCCAGGAGATGTTGCGCCGCATCATAGGCGACACCTGGCAGGTATTCGCCTGCAACCATGTGATGGATGCCCTCACCACACTACATAACGAACAGCCTGCCCTGATGCTGATGGATATCGAAATGCCGGAGATGAACGGCATGGATATGATTGCCCACATCAACCATACCAATATGATGGTGGTAGCGATGACAGCTCACGATACAAGCATCCTGGAACAGCTTCTGAAAGCCGGCTTCGACGATTGCCTGTTCAAGCCATTCAGCATAGAGAAGCTATCCGATATCCTAGGAATAGAGTCCCAATCCAAGCCTCAGCTTGATTCGCTCCTCGCTTTTGCCGGAGGCGACGAAGAAGCGGCAAAAGAGATTCTCGATACCGTGAAGCAGGAACTTGCCGCACACCTTGAGAATCTGAAAGAGGCAGTAGAAGAGGAATCCTTATCTACCGACCGCATAGGAAAGACGGCACATAAGCTCCTCCCTATCGCCTCCATGATGCAGATGGGATGCCTCGAAGAACTCAAGGCTCTCTCCCCAGAACACATCGGCAAGATTGAAGAAGCTGAAATCAGAGCAAAACTGCAGTTTGTGATTACGACCTTATCTGCTGTGGTGTCAGACCTGTATGCTTCTTGAAATATCGGCAGAAGAAACTGACGTCGGCGAAATGAAACTCCCAGGCCATCTCCTTGATGCTTTGCGTGCTTCGCTTAAGATGCAGCTTGAGCTGCAGAATCACGTATTGACCGATGATGGTCTTGGGGGTATGCCCCGTCACCTGGTTCACGATGTTGGTCAGATATTTCGAAGAGATATTCATCTGGGCAGCATAATAGTTCACATCCCTTGATATCTTGTAATCCCTCTCCAGCAGCATCATAAACCGATTGAACAGTTCCCTTACGCGATACGATTTTACTTCATCTGGCCGGTATTGCGGATTGCGCTGAAGATACTCATGAAAACCGATGAAGAATGCCTTCAACTGGCACAATACCAACTGCGAGATGCAGGTACACTCCGACTGGTCGAAATATACCTTCAATAAGGAGAACATCCCATTGATGATGTTTGTTACTACGGGGGTATCCTGCCGGCAGCGGTCTTTCCGCAAGGAAGAATACACCGTCTGCTCCAGCTGCAAGCTTGCTTCACGAAGCAAGGAAGGATTATATTTCAGGATTTCGGCTTGGAAATTGTTCGCAGTTTGAGGGGATTTGCAATCTCCGTTTTCAGTTTCAGGGGATTTGCAATCCCCGTCAACCTTCAATTCTACTACATCATTCGGGAACAGCGTAATCACCGCCCCCTCATAAAGTTCCCAATCCTTATAATTCACATTCAGCCTCGCCTTTCCTTTTCGGCAAATCAATATTGCTCCGTAAGTCAAAACTTGCGGACCCTCCTGCCATTCCTCCAAACCAGAGAGGAAAAGACTTGCTTCCTGCTGACTGCTTAATTCTGATAATTCCATCTACACCTTATTATATATAGAGTTATTATATCTCTTTATTCCTATTTCTGTTGCAAAATTACACAAAATATGTGATATAAAAGAACTATTATTCCCAAATCGTCCATCCGCTGCGAAATATTTAAAGCGATTGTTCGCTCAAAACTCCGTACCTTTGCACCCGAAATTCAAAAAGTAATGATCAATGATTAAGAACATCTTATTTGTAAGCCTTCTGCTTGCAGGAGGAACCCATTGGGCTTCGGCTCAATCACAAACCACCGTAGGAGCGGCTGCTTCCTTGCCCGTCAGCAAGAAAGAAAACATGACCATCAGCCAGCTCTTCCAGAAGGTTGAGGATAACAGCAAAAGCCTCCGCACTTCATTATCTGGAGTAGAAGCAGCCCATCTCGGCATCGAAGCGGCCAAAAGCAAGAAACTGCCCGACCTCGATGCTTCCCTCTCATTCAGCTACATCGGCAATGCGCTGATTACCGACCGTAACTTCAGCAACGTTCATGGACTGAAATCCCCACATTTCGGCAACAACTTCGCCTTCCAGGCACAGCAGGTGGTTTACGCCGGTGGAGCCATCAACGCAGGTATCAAACTCGCCGAACTCGGAAAGCAGCAGGCAGAAGTAGGCGTGAAACTCACCCGACAGCAGATCCGCTTCATCGCCCTGGGGCAATATCTCGACCTCTATAAGATAGACAACCGCATCAAGGTGTATGAAAAGAACATCGAGTTGACCCGCCAGCTCATCGATGACATCAAGGAGAAACAGACGCACGGAATGGCGCTGAAGAATGACATCACCCGATACGAACTCCAGATGGAAAGTCTCAAACTCGGTCTGACGGCGCTCCGAAACAACCGGAGCATCCTGAACCATCAGCTTTGCAATATCCTAGGAATGAACCTGGGATACCTGAAGAAAGAAGGAAGCCAGATGAACCAGACAAGCCAGGAGATTCAGATTATCCCCGATGCTACTATCGCCGACAAGACCTACGGCAAGGAGGGTGAGGCTTACTGGCAGACGGCAGGCACCCTGAATTCTCCACTCCTGGAGCAGAGCAACAACGCCATCCGCATCGCTGAACAGAAAGAGAAGATAGCCAAGAGCGATCTTCTGCCAAAGGTAGCTTTCGTTGCCGCTGACAACTTCGACGGACCTATCCTCTTCGAATTGCCACCTGTTGAAAAGAACCTCAACGTCTGGTATGTGGGCGTAGGCGTGAAATACAGCCTCAGCTCTCTCTTCAAGAGCAACAAACGCATCAAGCAGGCAGCCGTAGAGACCCGACAGGCTAAAGAGGCACATGCCGTTCAGGCAGAGCAGCTCAACAATAATGTGCAGGCTGCCTACTTGCAGTATCAGCAAACCTATGTAGAACTGGAAACGCAGCGAAAGAGCGTGGAACTGGCACAACAGAACTACGACGTGATGAATGCCCGCTATCTCAGCCAGCTCGCTCTGGTTACAGACATGGTGGATGCCTCCAATCTCAAGCTCAATGCCGAGCTCAGCGAGGTGGATGCCCGCATCAACATCGTCTATGCCTACTATCGCATGAAGTACGTGGCAGGAGAGATTTAGAAAGTGAAGAACGAAGAGTGAAGAAACAACGTTCGGCGTCCGAAGGGAAAGCCAATTCATTTGCTCTTCAAAAACTATAAAATAAACTAGCAAAATTATGAGCAAGAAGATTATCAAGAGAATATATAATGTAGTGATTATCCTCCTTTTCCTGGGAGCTATCGGCTGGTGCTTCAGCCATTTCTATCATGGCAGCGATGTGGCTTACACAGATGATGCACAGGTAAACCGCCATATCACCCCTATCAATACCCGTGTACCGGGATTCATCAAGGAGATTCGTTTCAACGACTATCAGCACGTAAAGAAGGGCGATACCCTTGTTATCATCGAGGATGCAGAGTTCCGTCTGCATGTGGCTCAGGCAGAAGCCGGCTTGCGTGGCTCCAAGTCAAGTTCTTCGGTAGTAACCGCCAGCATGGGCACCACCAATACCAATGTGCAGACAGCGGCTGCCGGCATCGAGGAGGCTCGTGTGGATATGATGAATGCCAAGCAGGACTTCGACCGCTTTGCAGCCCTGATGAAGAAGGATGCGGTAACCCGTCAGCAATACGACAATGCCTATGCCCGCTATCTGGGAGCCAAGGCGCGTTATGAGCAGGCAAGCAGCCGCAAGGCTAGTGCCGCATCGGTTCGCAATGTACAGACCCAGCAGCTCGGCGGTTCACGTGCCGGAGAGAGCGTGGCAGAGGCACAGCTCAACCTGGCTCGCCTCAACCTTTCCTATACCGTAATCGTGGCAACCTGCGATGGCGTGATGGGAAGAAAGGATATTCACGAGGGACAGCTGGTACAGCCTGGTCAGATGCTCGCCCGCATCGTGGATGACAATGATGTTTGGGTGGTAGCCAACTATCGTGAGACTCAGATGGACGGCATCACCGTGGGCAAGACAGTAGATTTCACCGCCGATGCCATCCCGGGTGTAGTATTCCATGGCAAGGTAGAAGCCCTTTCTGCCGCAGCCGGCAATGCCTATTCCATGATTCCTGTGGATAATGCCACCGGCAACTTCGTAAAGGTAGAGCAGCGTGTGCCTGTTCGCATCGCCCTTACCAAGGACAATGACCCGAAACAGATAGCCCTGCTCCGTGCCGGACTGAATGTAGAAACCAAGGTTCACATTAAATAGAATGTTCTATAAACTATAAATTATAAACTATAAATTATAGAAAATGCCAGGACCTCCAATGCTTCAGGGCCCCTTCCAGGTTCCATCGTTCAATGGATATATTCCTCGCCGGTTACAGCCATGGATTTATCTCCTCTTCGCCTTCATCTTCCTGATGTCGGGCGGAATCTATGGAGGAGCCATGAGCCAGGTAATGGGCGAATACAGTTTGATGAGAGAAGACGTGCTCATGATCATCATGTTCAACGTGGTGGGCGTGGCGATGCCATTCCCCTTCCTCTTCAAGATGAAGTTCCACTTTACCAACCGCCAGCTCCTGCTGAATGCGGCACTGGTAGTGGCAACCTGCAATTTCCTCATCATGTGGACCGACTCGGTACCCTTGATGTGCATTCTCGCTTACATCGCAGGCTTCTTCAAGCTCTGCGGAACCTTCGAATGTATGAGCACCATCCAGTTGTGGATGACCTCCAAGCGCGATTTCACCATCTTCTTCCCCCTGCTCTACTGCATCGTGCTGGGAAACATGTTCCTCTCGCCCTGGGTCACCGAACACCTGATTTACATCTATCAGGATTGGCGCATCATCAACTGGGCGATGACGGGAGCCCTGCTTCTGGTGGCATTCATCGTGTATGTCACCACCCACGACTTCCGCTTCATGAAACCCCTGCCCTTCATCAGTATCGACTATCTGGGCTGCATCCTGTGGTCGGCATGGATGCTGGAGTTCATCTTCTTCTTCACCTATGGCGAGCACTACAACTGGCTCGATTCGAAGATCATGCAGATGGATGTACTGCTCTTTATATTTACCGGATATTTCTGCATCCAGCGAATGCTCCACATCCGTCACCCTTACATCGAGCCGGCGGCGTGGAAGTATAAGCGACTCGTCCCACTGCTCATCCTCTTCGCCTTCGTAGAGTTCATGGGCAGTACGCCTAAAGTGCTGCAAACCGCCTTTACGGGTGGCGTGCTGCATTTCGGTGCCATCACAACCAATGTGCTCAACTTCGTGGAATGGGTGGGTGCCCTTGCCGGTTGCCTTTTTTGCCTTTTCTGGTGCAAGGTGCTCTGTCAGAAATACACCCGTCTGCTCACGATAGGTGTAGCAACGATGGTATGTTATCCTGTGATGATGTATTTCCTCATCAATCCGGGTCTCAACATCGAGGCACTCTATCTGCCCTGTTTTCTCAGAAGCTTCGGCAACGCCATCTTCTTCTGCATGCTCACCGTGTATCTGGAAGAACTGATGCCGTTCCAGCATTTCTTCATGGGATTGACGATGGCAGGCATCATCCGCAACGGTCCGATGTCGGCGATGTGCTCAGGCCTATACAGTTTCGGGCTCCGTTATCAGATGGCAGACAACATGTCGCGCGGCTTGCCCTACGATGCCACCAATCTTCTGATGCTCAGCATCCGGAATCTCTATGGCATCACCTGTCTCATCGGCATTGCCGTGCTGATCATCTTCCTGCTCTGGGATGTACAGCCCGTGAGAAGTACCCTGAAGAAGATGCCTTCCTGGAACTTCGTGGGGAAGAGGATGAAGAAAAAGAAAGGATTTGCGAAATAAAACCTATTATCATTACGGCTGTCAGTTTCTTATAAACTGGCAGCCGTTTTTGCTATCCAGCTACCCAAAACAACCCGAAAAAGAGAAAAAGCCCGAAGAATCTTTGCTTTTTCAAACTTTATCCGTACCTTTGCAGTATGAAAACATTATTAGACGTTCATACACATACAATAGCATCCGGTCATGCCTACAGCAGTTTGCAGGAAATGACCATGGCTGCAAAAGAAAAGGGGTTGGAAATACTGGGAATCACAGAGCACGGACCACATATCCCGGGCACCTGTGATCCCATCTATTTTAGAAACCTGCATTGCGTTCCCCGTCAGCTCTATGGAATCAAGCTGATGCTGGGAGCAGAACTCAACATCCTCAATACCCAAGGCGATATTGACCTCGATGAGGATTACTGGCGCATGCTTGATATTCGAATCGCTGGCATTCATAGCCTTTGCTGGCAGGGAGGAACCAAGGAAGAGAACACGCAGGGTGTCATCAATGCCATGCGCAATCCATTCGTGCAGATTATCTCCCATCCTGGAGATGGAACGGCAGAACTGGACTTCGAGGCTCTGATGAAGGTTTCCAAGGAGACGCATACCTTGCTCGAAATCAACAATCACTCCATGGCTCCCATCCGCCACAAGACGGTGGCAGCTCCCAATAACCTGGAACTGCTGGAACTTGCCAAGAAATACGAGACACCAGTTATCTTCGGAAGTGATGCCCACTTCTCTACCATGATTGCCGACTACAGCAACATCATGCCACTGGTAGAGAAAGCAGAGTTCCCGGAAGAACTGATTCTCAACTATCAGCCGGAGAAATTCATGACTTATCTCAAGCCTACCCCTGAGAAATAGGAAAAATTCGTTTCACATTTCATTTGCACTACTATGATTATAGAGGAAATTATCAAGTACAACGAGGAATTTGTAGCCAATAAGGGCTACGAGAAGTATCTTACGAGCAAATACCCAGACAAGAAGCTTGCCATCCTTTCCTGTATGGATACCCGCCTGACAGAGCTTCTGCCAGCAGCCTTGGGATTGAAGAATGGAGATGCCAAGCTCATCAAGAATGCAGGTGGACTGGTTATCAGTCCATTCGACTCCGCCATGCGCAGCCTCCTGGTTGCCATTTACGAACTGGGTGTAGAGGAAATCATGGTCATCGCCCACTCCAACTGCGGTGCCTGCCACATGAACGGACAGCAGATGAAGGAATTGATGCTCAAGCGCGGCATCCATCAGGATGTCATCGACACCATCGGACTTTGCGGCATCAACCTAGACCATTGGCTGGAGGGCTTCCACGACACCGAGGATTCTGTAAGAAATACGATTAATACCATCCGTACTCACCCTCTTGTACCAAAAGATGTCAATCTGCATGGTTACATCATCGATTCCCAGACGGGTAAGCTCACAGAAGTTAAATAAGAAATCATTCAGTTGATGAAAAGAGAAGTCAGCCGGCGACTTCCCTTTTCACGAACAAAGAACATCAGCCGGTGATGAAGAAGAAAATGTATCATCACTGGCTGATGTCTGAAAAGATTTAGAAAGTGAACTGCTCCAGTTTCAAGCCGTTCTTGGTAAGAGCTTCAATCTTTGGAACCAATGTAGTGAAATGTTCAGAAGCCATGTGAGCTTTCAGAACTTCCTCGTTCTCCCATGTCTCGCAGATCATCATCACCCCATTACGAGTTCCACTGGTGAAATAGTCATAGGCAATATTGCCATGGTCCTTCAAGGACTTCTCTACCAGTTCCTTACACAAAGCGTTGATTTCCTCAACCTTTACCTCCTCCTTCTTCTCAAAAAACACATTTAATCTAATCATAGTTCTTTATTTTTAATATTGATTTTGTATTCAATTGCTGGTTGCAAAATTACCATTTTTTTATGAATACCCAACAAATTATGCGTTATATTTTTGTTAAAATTTGAAGTTTTTCCATTTTTTCTTGCGTCATTAAGATAAAAAACGTATATTTGCAGCAGATTAAATACGCAAGCTTATGAAAGAGAAAAGATATACATTGCCAGAAGAGCAGAAAGATGCAGCTTTCGTAGCAGAGTCTGCACCAGCCTATCACGGAAATGCCGCCATGGCACTTCCCGAGGATGAATGTGCAGAAGAAGATATTGACTGGAATAAGATTCCAGTGGGCTGGCATCCGGCCAATGAAGAAGAAGCCGTGGCTAGGATTGAAGCTATTGAGGAAGAGTATGAGAATGGACAATATATTGATGCAGAAGAATTTGAAAAAGAACTAATTGCAGAATATCCATGGCTAGCATAAGATTAACACTTTATTTTAAAGCTGGGGGATTTGCAATCCCCTCAATTTTTCTCGATATTAGGAAAACTTTATCCTATCATAACAAAACTTTCCCTCATATTTTTCACTTTTTCGAGCAAATATTTTACTTCTCACAAATAAAAGCTTGCATATTCCGAATATTTATTGTATTTTTGTAGGCAAATAAAGATTTTGACACAATAATTTAATCAAAACAGAAAAATAAGATGAGCGATTTTCTGACACAATTCAAGAAGCTCCAACCCATCACCATTGCCAAAAGCGGCAAGACGATGACGGGCAAGGAGATTTTCTTCATGATAAGAACTGGGGAAAACGATACTTTCATCATCCCGGTAGATAAAAAACTGAAGCCGGTGGAGGCTGACTATCATTACTATTCGGGCGATACGGCTCAACTCCTGCGCAGCATCGACAGCATCAAGGAGGAGATGGCTTTCCAAATCTCCTGGGACGAGAGCGAGGCTACCGACGTGAGCCTCAGCCAGAACCCTCACTTGCTCTACCAGCTCATCCGTTGCAAGAACCTCATCGATGAGAAGGGTCACGCCATATCCGTTCACCCAGACACCTCTGTGCTCCAACTGGTGTTAAAGAAATTCGGCCGCAACATCGAACCGCATTTTATCATTGCCGCCAAGGATTCTTCGGATGCTGAAGAATATGACGGAGCCAAGAAATACGAAGCCAACAAGTTGTATTTCAGTCTTCTGTCAGACAGTTTCGTCTTGTCAGACAATGTCATTTATACCATCGCCCCTATCGGCGACAACTATCAGCAACTCAGCTATTTTACCACCCGTTTCACCGAAGATATGCTGGAAGAATACCTCTCCGTATTCTTCTCCTTCATCGAAAGCGTGCAGGTGACTTACGAGTATTACACCGTGGAATTCTCCGACACCGACATCGTACCTACCCCTTCTCTTTCGTTTGAGAAGATAGATGCCGACAAGACCCTGTTCCTTCGACTCGTAGAATCATACAAGGGATTGCCGCTCGATTTCGTGCAGCAGTTCGACCTGAGCATGGTTGCATCACTCTCGCTCGACCAAAAGATTGTGGTAAAGCGACTCGCCCATCTGCCAATAGACGAAATCACCAACAACCTCAGAAAGGAAATCATACAATACGCCCCTAGCAAGGCGGCACAGAAGGACGTGTATGTGGAGGACCATCTCTTCATCATCCCCGAGGAAACGGCAGGTCCGTTCCTGCTCCAATCGCTCCCATCCCTGCTGAGAACCTACCAGCTCATCGGTGCCGAGAAACTGCGTGAGTACAAGGTGAAGCCAATGACGCCTAAGCTGAACATCAGCCTCTCATCAGGCATCGACTTCCTGGAGGGCGACGCCAGCATCACGCTCGAAGGCGAACAGTTCTCGCTCCAGCAAATCCTCTCGCAATACAACAAGAAGAAATACATCCAGCTGTCGGACGGCAACCGTGCCATCATCGAGGACGGATACATGCGACGTCTGGAACGTATCTTCAAGAAAAAGGACAAGGATGGAAAGGTCAAGGTGTCGTTCTTCGACCTGCCTGAGATAGAAGACCTCATCAACGAGCCTTTGGAGGGTGAGGCGTTCAAGCATCACCGTGAAGTGTACGAGGGCTTCAACCACCTTGCCGAGGAAACCCTGAAGGCACCAAAACTGAACGCCCAGTTGCGCCCATACCAGGCAGAGGGAATCAAATGGATAAAATATCTCTACGACAACAACCTGGGAGGCTGTCTCGCCGACGACATGGGTCTCGGCAAGACCGTGCAGACCATCGGTGTCCTCACCCTCATCTATCCGAAGGTGAAGAAACCTACGCTCATCGTAATGCCTCGCAGCCTGCTCTTCAACTGGCAGAACGAGTTGAAGAAGTTCGCCCCACAACTCTCTGTCTATACCTATTATGCAGGCGACCGAGACATCAAGGAGGCGATGAAGCACCAGGTGATACTGACCACCTACGCCATCGTGCGCAACGACATCGAGACCTACTCCAAGCAGAAGTTCCACTATGTGATTCTCGATGAGAGCCAAAACATCAAGAACACTACCACGCAGACCACCCAAGCCACCCTCGTACTCCATGCCGAACACAGACTGGCATTGAGTGGTACGCCGGTGGAGAACAATCTGACGGAGCTATACTCGCTCTTCCGTTTCCTCAACCCAACGATGTTTGGCAGTTTGGACGATTTCAACAGCCGTTACACGGGTCCTATCCAGCGCGACAACGACAAGGACACCCTATTGAGCCTCCGCAAGAAGATATTCCCGTTCATGCTTCGCCGACTGAAAAAGGACGTACTCAAAGACCTGCCCGACCGCATCGAGCAGACCCTCTTCGTGGAGATGAGTCCAGAGCAGCACGACTTCTACGAGCGAAGAAGACAGTACTACTACAACCAGGTGCGCCAGACGATAGCCGCCGAGGGCATTCAGAAGTCGCAGTTTGTAATGTTCCAGGCACTCAACGAACTTCGCCGCATCGCCTCCATCCCAGAGAGCCTCAGCGACGGACACATCAAGTCGCCTAAGCTCGACCTGCTGACCGACACCCTCCTCGAAGCCGTGGCCAACGGACACAAGGTGATGGTATTCTTCAATTTCATAGCAGGTATCGAAGAACTCAGCGAGCGACTGGACCAAAACGGTGTGGACTATGCCTGCATGACAGGTTCAACGAGAGACCGCAAGAGCATCGTGGAGCGATTCCAGAACGACCCACAATGCCGAGTGATGCTGATGACGCTGAAGACGGGTGGCGTGGGTTTGAACCTGACAGCCGCCGACACCGTGTTCATCTTCGAGCCATGGTGGAACAAGGCTGCCGAGGAACAAGCCATCAACCGTCTGCACCGTTTCGGACAGAAGGCAAAGGTACTCAGCTACTCGCTCATCACCCAGCAAACCATCGAGGAGAAGATACAACTCCTGCAACAACAGAAGGCCGAGCTCTTCGAGGGCTTGATAGGTGCCGACAGTTCATCTTCCAAGCATCTGTCGGAAGATGACATCAACTTCATTCTGGGATAAAAACATCATTTCATAATAGAAACAAGACATGGCAACAGAAACAACACTCTGGGACATAAACGACAAGCGACCAGAGAAAACCATATACGTTCCGGAAGGGACGGAGAATGAACAAATAATAAGTACCCTCATGCACGGATATGGTTTTAGTAAACTACAGGAAGCAGCTTACGGCGTGCGTGAAACCTTTAAGAAGTACAAATTGGTGGCACTGGACAAGGACGGCAAGAAATACGAGCCAGCCCCTATCACGCTTATGTTATCCAACAAGAAGAAACTGAAGAAGGATTATGCAGCGTTTCTTGCTATCATGAAGCATACCAACAACTTCTCCCTATATTACGACGAATGGTCGGAACCTGTAAAAAAACTCTTCAAGCAGACTGCCGCCAACCATTACATCCTACATACTGACGCAACCAAGATTCTCGGCGAACCTAGCATCACAGAGAGCAGGCATTTCTGGGACGCTCCTAAGATCAACCAGAAACTTGGCAACTGGTATGGCACCAAAGAGGCAAAAGCGCCAATTCCTAACAAGAACACATACGGGCGCTCTAATTATTACCTTGAATTGGCAGACAAGTCTTATTATGTAAAGACATTGCCTATTCTCTTCCCAGAGTTGATGAATATCGAGAAATGCGAGGAGTTGCCTGATGCGGAAGCATACAAGACCTATAGCGGTGAGAATACGATTTTCACCGTCGTACCTATCATGTCTTCACTCTTCGACAGCGGACAGCTGAACCTGGGACGAAACAAGCTGCCAGCCAGCGAACTGAAGAAGAAATCCAAGCTTCTCAATCTCCCTGAATTTTTCACGGATGGCAACAAATATTTCTCCAACATCTGCGCTTCGTTTGTGCTCAATTTCTACACCATCTATTGCATGGACTTGTACAACAACGACTTGACGGAGAAACAAGACCTATTGAAGGATCTCTTCAAGAACCTGGATGAAATGCAAGAGTACCTGATGCCTGTCCTTTTGCCACACATCACAGGATTCAGAAAAAATATGTTCGACTATTGCAGTTGTGGGTATCAGATAAACGTTCTTCAGTCGGTATTGAAGGAATTCCACAAAGAAGGCTGGTTGCCGATAGACAAACTTTTGTTCCATTGCCGAGTGAGTCCCAAAAACACAGAGAGTCAATTTTTGCTGCTTTACTACTCAGACCTCCTCAAGGCCAATTTCTGTAATGAATATGATGGCAAAGAACTCTTTTGCGATGACACCATCCAAGAGTTGACCTACCCTTACCTCAAGGCGGCACTCTTCATGATGGCTGCATTCGGTTTCGTGGAGATAGCCTACAAGGAAAAGCCCGACGAGGGAGCCACCTCTTATTATGACACCTTGGCTTATGTACGACTCACCAACCTGGGGCTCTATGCCCTGGGCATCAAGAGGAAATATGTGCGCACCAAGGAGGCAGATATCCATTACTTCGAACTGGACACAGAACGCCTCATCATCAAGTCGCTGGTGGACAACAATCCGTACGAGTCGCTCCTAGGCAACATGGCGACAGCCATCTCCAAGAAAATGTACAAGGTGAGCTACGAGAGTTTTCTGAATGGTTGTGAGAAGCTACAGGACATCAACAGCAAGATTGACTTCTTCAAGGAATACATCTCTTCCCAGGACTTGCCCGACAACTGGGCAAAGTTCTTCAATGACATCAAGAAGCGATGCAAGCCGATGAAGGCACCAAAGAAGAAGTATTCCCTGCTGCAGATTCCAACCGACGACAAGGAGTTGCAGCACATCATCCTCACCGACCCTACCATCCGCAAGTACACGCTGAAGGCTGAGGGCTTCATCCTCTTGGTGGAGACGATCTATAAAAGCAAGGTAGAGGAAGCGCTCAAGAAGTATGGATATCTGATATAAAAACAGACTGATATTACAACCATGCTCCGAATCTTGCGCTTGGCAATGGGGCGGCAAAGTAATAGTTCTGGTCGTTATTCTTATCCAGGAAATTCACCTGCTTCATGCCGAAGAATGGCAGACCTTGTGGGAAGAGGCGGGCAAAATCGGTTACACCTCCTGAGAGGGCAGGACTGCCTGCCTGATACTCGAAATTCCAGCTCTTGTCGAATGCCAATGGAGCACCCTGGGCTACATCATCAATTTCGCAATTGATATTCATCTTCTCGCTCTGCTTGAAACTCTTGAAGAGTGGGTTGAGCTGACCTGCCACGCTACTCTTGATATCGGTATCAAACCAGATGCCGAGCTCTGCATCCTTCGCCATCTGCGCTACGCCTGTCTCTGTAGATGCAAAGTAGTAGTTTGGGGTAAGACGACTGTGCTCCATATCAGCACCATCCTTCTTTGGCTGCTTCAGTCCGAAACGGGAATCGTAGATGAGGTTGTTCACGAAGACTGGCTTCGCTGCCTTCTCTACCCAGACAGAACCACCCTTCTTGTTTTTGGAACGGCGCCAGCCGCAGTTGATGATGGTGTTGTTATAGACGGTCATCTCAGAGAGAGGGATTACCTCGCTATTGCCGGCATTCGAAAGTTTGAAGGCGTTGGTGCAGGCGTTGTAGATGATGTTGTTGGCTACATCGAGCTTGCAACCTGCCTTTACGTTGATGGCCTCGCCACCATCGGCTGCATTTCCGCTATCGGCAAAGATATTGTTGATAATCACGCCGTTACCACCGGTAAAGTAAGTCTGGTCGTTGTAGTTGTCATGGAAGAAACTGTTGGTCATCACAAACTTGCCGTTTACATTACAGAAGTGGAAGGCTGGCACACCGCCATCGATGGTGGTCTTGAAAAGCTTGTTCTGGAAAGAAGCTGAACTCTCGGTAGGAGTACCACCGGCATAGGCCACATCCACGTGATTGAGCACTACCTCCTCAGAATTATATCCGCAGATGATGCCGCCCCAATCAGCAGGCTTCCTGGTATCAGAAGTAAAGACTATTGGTTTTTCGGCGGTTCCCATACAATAGAGATTGCCCAATACCACGATTTCTACCGGCACCTGAACCTCAGATTTGCAGGTGACGGTTACGCCCGGCTCAATATAGAGCGATGCTCCTACAGGAATCTCTACACTCTCGCTCAGGGTGGTATCCTTGGTCCAAACCACAGAACCTACGGGATATTCTGCCACCTTCGTTGTGATGACATCCTTAGAACCCTGGTTCTCATTACCATCACTTCCATTACCGCCATTATTCACGTAATCGTATGGATTGATATTATCGTTCTCGCAAGATGTGGAGAACATTGCAGCTGCTGCCATCATAAGCATGCAAGCTAAAGTATTTATCTTTTTCATTTTTTACCTTTTTTTCTTTTTACCTTTTATAATTTGTATCTTACTCCCAGCAGGAAGGTTCTGCCATACTGATAAGTGCCTACGATGGTCTTATCGCTCTTCTGGCCCTCATACTCCAGGTTGCTCTTGTTCACGGTCTTCAAGTATCTCTCGCGCTTGGCATCGAGCAGATTGTTTGCCTTGAAGAAGATGGAGATGCCGTTCTTGAATTGCTTCTCGGCACTCAGGTCGAGACCGAACATCGCCTTGTCCCACTGGTCGGCATCCTTGAAGGGAGAAACCAGGGCGAGCCTGGTGCCCGTGAAGGAAGAGGCAAGCTGCGCATTCCAGCCATGCTCCGTATCCTTATATAATAAGGAGATGTTGGCGGTATGAGGAGCCTGGTTAACCAGCGGACGGGTCTGGGTTACGCCCGTCTTATACTCGGCACTACCCTCCTGGTACTCACGCTTCGAGGTGGTGATTTCAGAATGAGTGTAAGTATAATTCGCCTTTACTCCGAAGTGGCGGATGTACTTGATCACGTCGATTTCGAAGCCCATGTTCTTGGCATTACCCAGGTTGTCAGGCATGTAATAGGCATCGGTTCCGGCGCCAATCTTGCCATCCGATGTTACGAACACCTGCTCTATAGGGTCTTTCAGATACTTATAGAATACGCCGGCAAGAATCTGTTCGGTCTTGCTTGGGAACCACTCCCAGCGCAGGTCGATGTTGTCGATGCGGGCACGCTTCAGGTTTGGATTACCCTTTTCCTGATACTCCTCGCCCTGAATCTGATAAGGCACTATCTCGTAGAAGCCCGGACGGTTGATGGAGCGATAGTAAGAGAGACGCACGTTCATCTTCTTGGTTGGCGTCCACTTGATGGATGCCGATGGCAGATAATCCCAGTAGCTCTGCTCGCCCACCTGTCCCATGTTGCGGAAGTGCTGGAGCATGGTGTAAATCTGGTTGGTGTGCTCGGCACGGAAACCGGCATTCAGTTCGCCCACCTCGCTCTTCAGGGTTACCATGGCATAGGCTCCGCCGATGTGCTCCTTGGAATCGTAGTTGAGTTGCGAAGCCTGAGAATAAGGAGTCTTGCAAACCCAATCGATGTGAGCAAACTGATCTATTCCGTTGCCATCCAATCGCTGCGAGATGTCGGCAGGATTGAATATGTAAGAATAATATCTGTTGCTGCGCTCCTTTCTGCGATACTGTGCGCCCGCCTTCCAGAGAGCCTCCACAGAGTTGGCGAAATGGGTATCGTAAGAGAGGTTGATGTAACCCGCCCAGTCGGTATCCTTGTTGTGCTGGAATCGGCGTTCGGCACTCTTAGGCAGGGTCTTGGTGATGTTCTTGTCGCCTTCCCAGATGGAACCTGAAACGGCATCGCCGCCATTCTCGGCTTTTCTGCTCACGGTATTCGTCAGGGTGACGTAAGTTCTGTCCGGATCTTCCTCCTTAGCCTGGGAGAATACGCCCGACCAGTCTATGGTAAAATCCTTGGCAAGATGATGCGTACCCTTCAGGTTGGTGGCGAAGATGCTCTGGGTGGTTGAAAGAGAGCGCACTTCATCGTCCTGCGTGTAGCTGTCGGCTCCGATGTATTCGGTATTGACGCTGTTATTGTATCTGATGCCCTTGGAATTGGTGTACACATACATGTTGTACCATTCCAGCTTGTGGCCAGGCAGGGTTAAATCTATCTTGGCATGAGCTCCCGCAGTAAGGTCGTGGATGCTGTAGTAGCGATGCTGCAAATTGGAAATGTACATGGCCTGCTCGCCCGATGCCATCTTTACGGAATTGTAGGTGCGCTCGGTGCCACGGAAAACATTCTGCACGCTTCCGGCAAGCATCACGCCCAGGCGGTCGTTCCAGAAGCGGTTGCCGATGCTCAAGCCTCCTATAAAATTAGGAGATGGCATGGAATGGCTCTTCAACAGAACAGGACCGTTCTTGAAATCGCTCATCTGTGCCTTATAGTCTTTTCCGAAAGCCTCGTAAGGAGATTTCTTTGTATAATCAGAGCGGTTGCTGGTAAGATAATCTCTGCCATCCTTCCAGAAATAATCACTTGCTCCGATGGCTGCATTCGCCTGAATCTGGAAACGGGATGGGGCATCCTTCATCACCATGTCCACCACGCCGCCGGCTGCATCGCCTTCCATATCAGCAGTAAGAGACTTGGAAACCACGAGGCGGTCCATCAGATCTGAAGGGAAGATATTCAATGGGATGTAACGGTTTTTATCGTCCGGACTAGGAATCTTCACGCCGTTCACCAGGGTGTAGTTATAGCGCTTGTCCATGCCTCGGAGGATGGCGTAGGAAGCCTCGCCCGATGCATCACGCTCCATGGTTACACCCGATACTCGCTGCAGAACGCTCGCCACGTTGACGTCAGGCGAAAGCTGGATGCTCTGCTGGCTCATCACGTTGAGCACGTTGCCGGCATTCTTCACGGATTCTATGGCGCTGCGGTCGCTACGGTATTCACGATGACCGGTAACCACCACTTCGCCCAACTGCTTCAGGTCTTCTTCCATGGCGATGGTCAACTGTCCATCCTTTCCCTCTTTTCCATCTTTGGAGAAGTCTTTAGCCACATCCACCACCATCTCCCTGGTCTTGTACGACATGTAGGAAACGATGATGGTCACCTTGCCTTTATCAGGCAATTCATGCAGGGTGAAAGTACCATCAAGTCCGGTGGTAGTACTCACGTTGGGCAGCTCCTTTACCCGGATTACGGTTCCGATGAGGGGCTCGCCCGTTTTGTTATCCTTGACTATACCATCCAGCGTGTGTGCCTGGATGGCGGTAGTCGCAGCGGCAAGAAGCGCCGCACTCAGTAAAAATCTTTTCATCTATATCGCTATTGAAATCTTCATTCGTTTCTTTTCGCAAAAAAGCTCCTTTTACCTTTAATATAAAAGCTTGGAGACCAGCGATGGAATAGCTGGGAACGGGGGTGCAAAGGAGTTAAAGCTTTTTTTACTTTTTTACCTTTTTACTTTTTTGCCTTTGAAATCGTGTAGATGATTTTTCCATCCTTATCTATCATTGACATTCTGAGCTGCTTCTTATCTGCTGTAAATACAGAGAAACCATCGGCTGGACTACAGAACACGGTGCCATCGATAGGCTTCACAGGACGAGCCAGAGATGAAGAGGAATTGACTACGTAGTCGATGTTGTCGCCCTTCTTCTGGATATGCTGGAAGTTGTGGATGTGACCGCAGGCATAAATCGCCACATTATTATATTTATGGAGGATAGGAAGAAGGCGCTTCTGCATGTCGAGTCGCTCATTCTCCTTCTTCGTGGTGTAGGCGTAGATAGGATGATGACCAACCACGATGACCCAGTCTTCCTTGGCATTCTTCAGGGTTTCATCGAGCCAGGAGAGCTGAGCCTCTGCATCCTGCTTGCAGGCATCAGGATAGATTTCCGGATTCTTGCGGTAAGAATCGATGAGGGGCGTGGTGTCGAGGAAGATGACGCGCACGGTGGTTCCCTTGTGATCGAACACCTTGGTGTAATATTTGGCAGGCATCATCCAGCGGCGGCTCACCTTGCCGTAGTCCATAAAAACCTGAGTATTACCACGATACTCATGGTTTCCACAAACCGGGAACCAGTTGAGCATCAGGTCGGGATGAGAATAAACCCATTCGTAATTGGTAAGCCACAGAGGATCCTGGGTGGAAGCCACGCCATTGAAATGGTGGATGTCGCCCACGGCAAGTACGCATTCAGGATCTACCGTGCCCGCCATCTCGCCCATCAGTTCGGCGATAGGCTTCTGGTCGTAGTAGCCGTTGCGGCCCATGTCATTGGTCATGTAGAGGGTGATTTCGCCCTTCAGTTTCTGCCATTCGGCAGCATTCGCCTTCCAGTTTGGATTCTGCGGAATGGCGGTTGCTGCACTCAGAGAGCAGGTGGTTAATGCTGCGTTTTGAGCCTGTGCCGTCAAGCCTCCACCCAACAATAAAGCCGAAGCCAAAACTACAGTAGCTACTCTACCTTTCATCATAGCAAAGCCATTCATGCTGCTATGCTTACCCGATACTTTCTTTTCCATTTTTCTTTATCTGACTATAATACATTATTAAATATTGATGATACCTTTCCCCTTCCAGGGTTGTATCTGTTAAATTTCGGGTGCAAAGGTAGGGATATTATGTGTCAATGAGGTTACAAGGATTTGAATTAGCAGATAAAAGATACTACAATCTTATTACAGGAATCTCCCCGATGCTTTTAGGGAAAATCATACATCAGATTATGGTTTTCCCCTTGTTGTTTTCAGCTATTCTCCCTATCTTTGCACCATCAAAAAGTTGATAGCGGCACCAAGTAGCCTCTTCTATCAAGAAAACAAAAAGAAATGCAGTAATAACCCTTTAAAGAGAAAATCGTTATGAAAAGAATGATTATGACATTGGTAGCAGTATGGATGATGATTACATCTATGAATGCTCAGAGACTGACAAATATTCAGGCAGAAGCCCGTTTTATCACAGATAAGATGGTGGTGGAACTGGGATTGAGCAGCGCCCAGCGCAACAGCATCCTGAACATCAATCTCAATTATCTCAATGGCATCCGAAGCTATCGCGACATTGATGCCTACGGCTGGCATTACCGCAACAAGCAGCTCAAGCGCATGATGACCGCCAGACAATGGAAGAGATTCAAGAACTCCTACTATTTCTATCGCCCTATCGGCTGGGAGAATCATGTGTATGTTCACCATATTTACACCAAGTATCCTAAGCATAACTGGGGACACGACAAGCGCCGCCCTCGCCCTGAGTGCAGCTACGGAAGACCAGGATGGCCAGGCGGAACCCATGAAACTCACGGACCAGGAAAGCCGGGCAAGCATCACAAGCACGACAAGCATCACAAGCACGACAAGAAGTGGAAGCACGATAGAGATTGGGATGATGATGATAATGACAGGGATGATGATTAAGATTAAGACTGAGATTAAGACAAACATTCGATGATAAAACAGAAGAAATCCAAGCTAGAGATGATTCTCCGGCTTGGATTTCTCGTTAAATAAAAACTAACTATGCTGACTAACTAATCATTAATAACTAATCACTAATCATTAATAACTAATCACTAATCATTAATAACTAATCACTAATCATTAATAACTAATCACTAATCATTAATA